>CAYLTH010000116.1:0-10133 GCA_964386485.1 uncultured Bacteroidales bacterium
CGTTGTTGCAGGAATATTCCCCCGATTATCATCACCAATCCGACAATCGTTGCAGGATAGATATGCTCACCCAGAATTAACCCGACCAGTATCAGCGAGATAAAGGGAGAAATGTAGATCAGATTTGTGACTCTGGCTGTGGATGAACTGAATTGCAGGGCCCGTAACCATAAAACAAAGGTGATGCCCATTTCGAACAGACCGATGTAAAATGTTCCGAGCCATCCTGTTAAAGAAATACTTATTGTATCACCACGTAAAATAATGAATATCAATGTGTAAATAAAACCAAAAAGAAAATTTAAAAAGAGTTTCTGCAACTCATCACGTTTATCCCGGGTATTAAAAACCCAGAATAATCCCCAAATCAGGGCACTGGCAGCAGCCATGCCAATTCCAAGTGGTTCTGAGAACTGTAAACCGGCGATATCACCACGGGTGACCACCACAACTGTCCCGAGAAAACTGATAAACAGCGCCCCCAATCCTTTCAAGCCCGGATGCTGCTTCAAAACCGGTATGGATAACAACACCAATACCAACGGCCATGTGTAGTTCAGCACGATGGCTTCCTGTGCCAGCAGAATATCATAGGCATAAAGTAAGACCATATAATACAGGAAGGGATTCAGAAAGCCAAGCGTGGCCGAATGCAGGATGTCGGTGCGACTGCTGCTGAGAATTGCTTTCCAGTGACCTGCCTTACTTACAAAAACAGCAAGAACAAGTACTGCAAACCCGGATGAAAGCAGCAGCATTGTAGCTACATCCAGTTCGCGCAAGGTCAGCTTGAAAGCAGTACCGGCAGTCGACCAGAAGAGGACCGAGGCCAGAGCATATAGAATAGCTGTTTTGTTGTTCTTCATCACCATAAAAAATCAAGAACCGTCCGGTGAATTGACTGCTTTTTTGATAGGGATGTTAAATCGAAATGTCGATCCTTTACCTAATTCTGATTCAACATGGATTTCTCCACCTAATAATTCAACATAAGCTTTGCTGATTGCCAGTCCAAGACCGGCCCCTTCATATTTGCTTGTTAATGAATTTTGAGCCTGAACAAAACGATCGAAAATAGCTTTTTGCTTTTCGGGTTCCACACCGATTCCAGTATCTGCCACGAAAAAGTGTAGCAAGTCATCAGAGCGTTCACATCCTAATTCAATGTACCCTTCATCGGTATACTTGATGGCATTTTTGATGAGATTTGACAGAATTGCATAGACTTTGTCCTTATCTGACTGGATATCAGACTCCTCTGTTTTGAGGTTTGTTTTAATAAGCAGTTTAAGTCCTTTTTTATTGGCTTCAACACTAAAGAAGTTCTTCAAATACACCAATGTTGCGTTTACATTGAAGCTTGTTTCCATCACCTGAATTTGTCTGGCTTCAATACGGGAGATATCAATCAGATCATTGATGAGATTCAGCATGCGTTCACCACTTTTCTCTATGATACCAATAAATTGAAGCCTTTGATTGTCAGATAATTGTAGATTTTTTAATAAATCTGCAAAGCCCATAATTCCATTCATCGGTGTTCGGATTTCATGACTCATATTGGCCAGAAAAGCGGATTTAAGCCGATCACTTTCTTCGGCTTTTAATTTTGCATCGATTAATTCCTTTTCAAATTTTTTACGCGCCGTTATATCCCGGGCAAACACCTGAATAGCCGGCTCTCCGTTAAACATAACCGGAACTCCGTTAATTTCAGCTTCAATTGTTTTTCCGGTTAGCGTAACGATAAGCTCTTCGAGATAACCTGATGGTTCGTTGAAATGAAGTATTTTGTGTATTCGTTCAATTGCTCTGGCTCTGTAATCCGGATGTAAAATGGATAAAACCGGTGTTTTTACCAGCTCCTCCAGGGATTCTGCTTCCAGTATCCTTAAACTGGCGGGGTTTGCAAATTTAATTTTCCCATTGGCATGAATCAGGATGAAATCGGTGGCATGTTCAACAATCAGGCGGTATTTTTCTTCACTTTCGCGGAGCAGTGATTCCATTTTTTTACGTTCGGAAATATCCCGTACAATCGCCTGGAGTAAATATTCTCCTTTAAGCAGGAATCGATTGAGGGAAACCTCGGCATAGAACTCCTGACCATTGTGCCTGATGTGTAACCATTCAAAAAACTGAGGTTCGCCCTGAAGTGCTTTATCAATATAAAACAAGGCTTTTACGGAGGATAACTGTCCGTCGGGTTGCTTTTCCGGCGAAAACATAATCGGATTGGAACCACAAAATTCACTCCGTGTAATCCCAAACAATTCAAGTGCTTTCGGGTTACAGTCAATGAATTCTTCCTTGTTCATAAGGAGTATCCCGTCGTTGGCAGTATTAAAAAGTGTATAATACTTTACCCAATTTTCTTCCTTTTCGGCTGAATCTGGCATGGTTTAATGGAATTGAAGGAGTAAACATACAAATTTTATTTATTACATACTCAGATACATACAAAAGAATTCCTTAGTTTTGAAGCATGGTAGAAACGATTTTAATCCTTGATTTCGGCTCTCAGTATACCCAGCTTATTGCACGGAGAGTCAGAGAGTTAAATGTATATTGCGAAATACATCCTTACAATCATTTTCCTCAACCCGGACCGAATGTAAAAGGTGTTATTCTTTCCGGAAGTCCGTTTTCGGTCCGCGATAATGGTTCCCCCAGGGTCGATTTGTCGGCAATCCGGAATACCTGGCCGGTTTTAGGGGTTTGTTATGGTGCCCAGATGATGGCCGGTGATTTCGGTGGTGAGGTAAAAGCATCTGCTCACCGCGAATACGGGCGGGCAAATTTATCGTTTGTGAACCGAAATAATCCATTGTTTGCAGGTGTTTCTGACGACAGCCAGGTCTGGATGTCGCATGGAGATACGATTACCCGGATTCCTGATAATTTTGATATAGTTGCCAGTACCGATAGCGTTCAGGTTGCCGGTTTTCAGGTTCACAATGAGCCTACTTTCGGAATCCAGTTTCACCCCGAAGTCTATCATTCTACTGAAGGCATGATATTGCTGAAAAATTTTGTTGTTTCAATCTGTGGATGCAGTCAGAGCTGGACTCCCGATTCCTTTATCGATACCACAGTAGCGGCCTTAAAGGAAAAACTCGGGAACGATCTCGTTGTTCTGGGATTATCAGGAGGTGTAGATTCTTCTGTGGCGGCTATGCTTATCCATCGGGCTATTGGTAAAAACCTCCATTGCATCTTCATAGATAACGGACTTCTACGGAAGGATGAATTCAGAAAGGTGCTCGAATCCTATGAAAGTATGGATCTGAATGTGCATGGCGTGGATGCATCCGAACAATTCCTTTCTGCACTGAAAGGGGTTTCTGATCCTGAAGGAAAAAGAAAAATTATTGGTAGGGTCTTTATTGAAGTATTTGATCAGGAAGCACACCGGATTCAGGGCGTTTCCTGGCTTGCACAAGGCACGATTTATCCGGATGTGATTGAATCGATCAGCGTGAAAGGTCCGAGTGCAACCATTAAATCGCATCATAATGTAGGCGGATTGCCTGAATACATGAAACTAAAGATCGTTGAGCCGCTGAATACCTTGTTTAAAGACGAAGTTCGGCGTGTCGGATTCAGTCTGGGTATGAAAGACGAAATTCTTCACCGCCATCCATTCCCCGGACCGGGTCTAGGAATCCGCATTCTGGGCGACATTACCCATGAAAAGGTGCGCATACTGCAGGAAGTAGATCATATTTTTATTGAAGGGCTTAAGAATACAGGTTTGTATGAAAAAGTATGGCAGGCACTTGCTGTCCTGCTTCCTGTTCAATCAGTTGGAGTTATGGGAGATGAACGCACCTATGAAAACACGATTGCTTTGCGTGCTGTAACCTCAGTTGATGGAATGACAGCCGACTGGGCTCCTTTGCCTCATGAGTTTCTGGCTGATATTTCGAACCGGATTATCAACAATGTGAAGGGTATCAACCGCGTTGTGTATGATATCAGCTCCAAACCACCGGCAACCATTGAATGGGAATAACACCTGAATTATGAAACTTCGCTTTCTCTTATTACTTTTTATTATTCTGATCCAATTTCAATCAATTGCTCAGGATAAACCCCTTGTGGTAAAAAGTGAAAAAACTGAGCTTATCGAAGGGAAATCATATTACATGCATGTAGTAGGGAAGGGGCAGACGCTGTACTCCATTTCCAAAGCCTATGATGTTGATATTGCTTTGATTAATGATGCAAATCCTGAATTAAAAGACGGACTTAAAGCCGGAATGATATTGAAAATACCAGTCCCCGGCAAATCTGTTCCGGTTGAAACGGTGCAGCATCCGGCAGTAGTTCCGGATACAGTACCTCCAATTGTTCCAAAACCGAAAGCCCTGCCTCAGTGTGAACCCAAAAAATATACAGAAAGTTTTCAGGTAAGCCTGTTTATTCCATTGTATCTGGGTGAGATTGATAGTATTACAACGACTGATGCAGAGAAGGCAAAACAGGCTGCCAATGCGAAATCACTGAGGTTTCTGCAGTTTTATGAAGGTTTTCTGATGGCTGTGGATTCGATTAAGCAACACGGGTTTTCTATGAAACTCATGGTTTATGATGCAGATGAAGACACTGTCCGCATGCGGAAACTTCTGAATAAACCGGAGGTAGCAAAATCTGATCTCATCATTGGACTTACTTATGGAAACTCTTTTACACAGCTTGCAAATTTTGGCCGGAAACACAAAATACCTGTTGTAAATCCGTTGAGTAACAAAGCGCAGCACATCGAAGGAAACCCTTTCGTTTTTCTGGCCAATCCTACTGTAAAGGAAATGGCATATTCGATATGCACTTTTCTTTCAGATAAATATGCCGATGACAGGATAATTCTGGTAAGCAGCAAAAAGGAAAGTGAGAAAAAACCATTGCGTATGCTGAGTGATGGTTTTGAAGTAGTACAAAAAGAAAGAAATGGCAAAGGACCAGAAATTATTGATGCTACGATTGGGGCAACAGCCGGGTCTATTTCTGATTTGTTATCCAGGGAGAAAGTCAATGTTATCGTGTTGTTTTCAAACGATGAATTATTTGTTGCCGATTATATCCGCCGTCTGATTCCCATCGCTGATCAGAAAGATCTTATATTATTTGGAATGCCGGGCTGGCCTGAGTTTCAGAGTCTTGAATCAGCAAATCTCATCAAACTGAAGTACCATTCGTTTTCAACAACTTTTGTGGAGTATGAAGATGAAAAAGTTATTGAGTTTATTAAGGTTTTTCGTGAAAAATACAAAACAGAACCTGCCGATTTTGCCTTTCAGGGCTATGATATCGGTTGCTATTTTTTGAATGCACTGTTTAAATTTGGTAAGGATTTCGCCGATTGCACACCGACGTATCAGAAAGAATGCCTCCAAACCACATTTCAGTATACCCACAAAGAAGGAGAGGGTTTTGGAAATACCTGGTTAAATATCTACAAGTACCAGGATTACAAGATGACTGATGCCAGAAAATAACGGCCATCCAGCCGGGCACGGGCTTCCTGTCTGAGCATATTTTCTTCACTTAAGAACCAGGGGTTATTCCTGATAATTTCCATGTTCGCCGGATTTTTCCGGATCTTTGCCATTACTTCTTCCATGAAAACGTATTTTTTGTAGGTTTCCGGGAATTCCTGTTCAAACATGTACCGGGCATCGAGTTCTGTCATTTGTTCGATACTGATTTTTTTATCCCTGGCTTTTTGACGAACCATATTCATCCACTCGTCTGATGAGTGGATCATTCGCACATAGTATTCCGGACCTATCTGAAAGACCAGGTTTTCCTTATTTTGCTGCTCCATCATATAGTATGCATCTCTTCGGATTGCTTCCTCTATACTAACCTTTGCTAAGGCAGCTTTTTGCCTTATTTGTCTCATCCAGTCCTGCAGGCTGCGTACATTATTTTCCATTTCATACACCTCATCTTTATATAGTTCAGGTGCATAAAGGGCATACAGCTGATCGATGAAGCGCCAGTCATAATTGTACAGAAACCGCTCGGTAACGCCAAGAATAAACAAATCATGCTTGTCGATTTCTTCTTTAAAATTGATGTATTCAACACCCAGCCCATCACGATATTGATCTCTGTATATCTTTGTATTATAGTACCAAAAGTCTTGCTTTTGAAAAATAAAGAACTGGAATCCGGTCAGGGCAAAATTCCAAAAGTAGGAATCGCCTACGAACATTGCATTGGGTCGCTGGTTTGGCGGGAGGGTGTCAAAACGAAGTACGGGGTAGGCCAGTGTCTGTGGTTTTAACGGGAACAACAGATTCATGGCCTGGCCGCCGTCGTAATCATTGTGTCGGGGGATTTCGGTTATATCTGTACCGATGGAATACATTTTTCCCAGTTTCAATCCCATATGATCACCCAGATAATCAAGCAGACTATCAGCAGCCAGTACGCTTCCATATTGACTCCAATGGGTACCATAGGGTGGAAAAATCGGGTAGGGGGCAGTATGTTTCAATTTCCTGAACCAGGCCATAAAATCAAGGCAATTAATTCCGTACTCCGCTGTTTTGCGCGAAAAAACATCATAATTGTTCGGCCCATTTGTTTTGTAAACATCATAATGCCCGGGTATGAGTTCAGGGAAAACGCCGGCTTTCCCGGGCTCGAGCATAATCATCAGTTTTTTGCCCAGTGCGGCCATTGTATCCTGTACAAAGCGAAAACGCCTCAGCTTCTGATCAATAGCTGATTCGCCAATAAAGTTCGATCCATAATAAGCAAAAATGTAGTCTTCTTCCATCAGGTTATTGCCTTCACAGGGTATAACTCCCTCGGCATGGGGAAGATTAAAAAAGGAATAATCCAACTGATTGAAAATCCGAACCATGAGGCTCCGGAAGCCGCTTTTCTCGTTTAAATAGGCCTCCCAGGCTTTCTGGAATTCACCGCTTTTAAATTCTGATTTTGAGAATTCCGGTTTTTTGGTTTCCACAAACGCTCCCTGAAGGCTCTTCAGTTGAAAAGTCCCGGTTAACTGTTGAAAGACGCTTATCCCCAACAAACCAAAAATAACAAAAACCAGAATCTGCTTCACAAATATCAGTTTATTCGATTTTTATCATTTTTCCGTTGATCAGGGTTTGACCGGCAGTGAGGGTGTAGAAATAGACACCGGGTTTCAAATCATCCGGACAATCCCATTTGAAATCATGGATTCCGGCAGGAACGCTGGCTTCATCCACAAGGGTGGTAATGCTTCTGCCATTGATATCGGCAATCCTGATGGACAACGGGCCGGTCTCTGCCATTCTGTAGAACAATACAGTTCCGGTTCTGAATGGATTTGGGGCAACAAGCAATGAAGTAGCATCCGGAATGTCTGAAGAATTTACCACAGAAACAGGATCTCCATTTGGAGGGAACAGAATATCATCAACCCAGACGGCATCTTTTCCGGTGCTCACCGAATAGTCTTTCCGGTACCGCCACTTCAGGGTACGGAAACCGGCATCAACAGGAACAGAGGCCAGACTCCAGGCTTGCTCTCCGTCCCATCGTCCACGCTCAATGCCATCTACATAAAAAGCCAGGTAATCATAATTATGGTTGGCAGCATCCGGCTCACATGAAACACGTTTGTAGAAACTGACATTTCCATTCGTCAGAATATTCATCGACACAAACATAAAGGATTCATCATTGTCATTGATATCGGCACTCCGTGCACACCAGTCTCCCTCATAGGGCAGGCTGTCAGTCAGGTACCAATCCCCTTCACCACCCATTTGCCATGGATAGGTGAGAAAACCGCCACTTTCAAAGTCTTCACCGGTTTGTCCGATCACAAAGAAAATTTCATCTCCGAACACAACCTGATGGTCTGCAGTTAGATACATATTCACCTGAACAACCGTGCCCAGCGGAACAGAAGGAGATACATCCAGATTCATGGTGAAACTCCCCTGATTAAAGGATTCGATATAAGAAATAGTGGCCGAGGGGGTATTCAGGGTAATATACTGACTCCATTCGCCCAGAGAGATGATTAGATTATCAACCCGGGCTCCACCTTTGTTGAGCAATTTAACCTGCACATTCACATTTTCGCCGGGATCCAGAGCACCATTATTCCCATCATTGATAATTACATCACCTGTTTTGAGTTCAGGAGCATGCGCCATTACCTGCATATCCCTCGAAATGGTATCCCCTGAAGTAATAACCTTAAAAGTAAAATTCACCAGATGTTTATTGGGTATCAGGTCGGAAACAGTGAAGCCAAACGCTCCGGGAACCGTCAATATGGCGTTAGCGGGGATATTGGTAAAAGTCTCCGTATCATCGGTCACTGTTATATAAGGATCAGAAGTTTGCATTTTAACCTGACCTGTTGAAACGGTATTGCTGCCGATATTCGTGAGTTTAAGCTCAAACTGCCCGTTTTCATGATATTGAAGGCTGTCGTCACCTCCTGCACTCATGATACACTCAATTTTGAATCCATTGGTTGTAAACGGGAGAGATTTGTTTTTGTAAAAACCAAAATTATCCTGAACAAAAATATTCAGCATGGCGGCATTGTAATCATCCTCGGGTGTTCCATGCAGTAAGCCGGATTGACTCATCTCCAGTCCGATCGGCATTGCCTGGGGTGTCAATACTACTTTTGATCCATCTGCAGTACCATAGATATTGGATAGCCAGGTCATGTGGTTGTTAAACATATCCCCGTCGGAAATGCCTGAATACCAGTATATGTAGTCGAAAGTAGTTATACCTCCATAATAAAATTCAATGCTTCCATCCGGGTATATTTTAGCAGCAAAATTTAAATCGGTGGTGGCGGCATTGTTGTAAATGGAGGTTTTCCACCGAAACATTGCATAATTGCTGTTCCCTTCATACCAGATCCCGTCTCCTGAACCAATAATCAGATTCCGGCTGTTGTATGGTGAAATATTCCGGGTACTTTTCATCATAGTTAATTCATCCAGGGCAAAAGGCCATGGATATTGCTGGTCATCAAACATGATATATCCGTCAACATGTACATACACTTTCGAATACCGCTTTCCATAAAAGGGAAAATCGAAATCGAGTTCCTTAACAGCAAACCCGTCACCGGTATTGCTAACAGAAAGTTGCTGGGCAGATGTTGTTGGAAATACAGCGGTAGAAGGTGTTTCCTCATAATCCGTTTGCAATTTCCAGGCGTATGGAGGTGTCCCACCAGTGGCAGTAAACTGATGCTCGTAAGGCGAATATATCGTTGCTTCCGGGATCTGAATGTCTGTAATTTCAATAGAAGGTCGCGTTACGATTTTGCTGATTGCAAAAATTGATTCATTATTTTCGGTAAGCGGAATATTTGTCTGGCTATAAGGGATTTCCAGAATACCAGTTGTATAATCAAGGAGTGATAAAGAAATCAGACTTCCTGTACCTGCCCCGGCAGGGTCGTTTTCATCGATAATCAGAAAGAATTTACAGTTATCTCCCGGATTGACATAATTCAGCAATGGAGTGATATCAAGCCCGAATTCAATGGTTTTGTTGGCCTCAACCGCTGTGCCGCCCTGCATATACAAATCACCACCCTGGTATTTGAAAATAGGAAAATCCATGGTAAAAAAGGGAAGAGCAGATGCTGTATCGTTGGCAACTCCGGCAGAAATTTTGATACTATTCCGCTTGTTATGTTTCATTTTTACTTTGAAAGTCAGCTTAGGATCATAGGATTCTTTCGGTGTTACCACAAAAACCCGGTTATTCCAGATCCCTCCGTCAACTTTGGCATCGGCCAGCGTTTTATACATCATAAAAGCATAACCCTGATCGTAATATCCTGCACCATAGCTATTTACAAACTTCAATCCACCGATCTCCCAGTCTTTCATGTTCACAATGCCATCTCCGGTAATATCAATATTATTGGTGTACACCCCATCGTTGTTGTAATCATATCGGATAGAATCGTTGTATCCGACAATGGTCATGCAATGGTTTACAGAAGGTGCCCATTGGGTAACCACACAACCGCCTCCCATAGGAGTGCCGGCAGGTAAATAGGTGTTACTCTGGAGATTGGCATAGAAGTTGGCCAATCCGCCATAAGGGCTGTTTTCGAAATGGTTAAAAAGCCA
>CAYLTH010000117.1:0-7294 GCA_964386485.1 uncultured Bacteroidales bacterium
TCATTTCTGTTATATCCGAGGAAAACAAAGGCAGTACCTTTACCTTCAGTTTGCCGGTTGCCGCTACCCAGGAGAATTAGTATTATCCATTGTATGTGAACCGGACTGGCATGGTAAATTGAACAGAAACAGGTTTCCCACTTTGTCTCGCAGGAGTCCAGGGAGGCATCATTTTCATAACCCTTATAACCTCTTCATCACAACCATACCCGATACCTTTCATAATTGAAATGTCGTTCAATTCTCCGTTTGGCCTGACGACAAAACGAACATAAACGGTACCCGTGACTTTATTGCTACGTGCTTCCTGAGGCATTTGGATATTGGAATTAAGAAATTCAAGTCGTGCGACTTCTCCACCCGGGAATTGTGGCATTTCTTCTACTACGGTATAAACAGGTTCCGGAATCTCCAGTTTAAACGAAACCGGTAAGGAAAAACGAACCCGCACAGGTTTCCCGGACAATAATCCGGCTTCCCAGGGAGGCATCATGTTAATAACACGCAGCACTTCTTCATCACACCCATACCCCAATCCACGCATGATTGTTGGGCTGGTCAGAGTTCCGTTTTTCTCAACAATGAAACCAACATATACCTTGCCCTGAATGCCTGCTTTTACAGCAGAATCCGGATATTTCAGATTTGAATTGATAAACCGGAGCCGCGCCTCATCACCACCCTGAAAACGCGGCATTTGTTCAACAATAGACATGACCGAATCTGAGGAATAATTCCCGGATTCTGCAATTGTTGTAGTTTCCTGGGCTTGACAAAGGAAAGGCAGAATCAGCATGACCAGTGTGCCAATCTGAATAATACGGTGAAAGAATCGTCTTTTCATAATCCAATGGAATGAAATTATGAATACAAACATACAAAATATACTTTTTCGAAAGGAAATTAGTTAATAATCCCAAATATCTGCTTTATGCTGAAAACAAATCCTCTCCTTCCGGTTATTATTCTGGCTGTTTTATTTACAGCACTCTTTCACAACCAACCATTGGGTTTGAATCTCCTGATTTTTGAATCGCTTTTCATGACCTGGATTTTAATTTCCGGCCAATTCCGTTTCAATGGAGTTCTTCCTGTCATCCTGGGATCCGGTGTAATCATTTCCGGTATTTTTACAGTCGTAACCTATTCCATTTTCGTTTATTTCCTGAATTTTATTTCCCTGTTTTTATTTACAGGAGTGTTAATTTATCCGGGTGCCAGATCGATACTGACCTCTGCCGGATTGTCGGTAAGCAACCTGTTTCTGGCCCAGTCCAGCCTCCTGAAAACCATTACTTCAACCCGGGTGAAGGGAGGAAACCTGGGGAACTATCTTAAAAGAAGCAGTTTATTCCTCATTCCCCTGATTATAATTTCTGTTTTTATCCTGATTTACCGCCGTTCAAATCCGGTATTCGATTCATTTATCGGGAAAATCGGGAAAGCCATTGCTGATGGGTTTCAATACCTTTTCAGCCATGTCGATTTTGAAGTGTTGTTAACTTTCATCCCCGGATTACTGCTGGCAGCCTTTTTATTGCTGTATGTGCCCTTCAGGAAACTGATTGATCATGATTCAGAGGCCAAAGATGTGTTCGTCAGACTTAAAAAAGCCATTAACCGCCCTGTGGCATTCAATGCACTTAAAAATGAACTCAGGGCAGGAGTATTTCTCATTTTAATACTCAACCTGATCCTACTTGTTGTAAACAGCATTGATATTTACTGGGTATGGTTTAATTTCGAATGGCAGGGACAATACCTCAAACAATTTGTGCACGAAGGAACCTGGCTCCTGATCCTTTCGATACTGATTTCAATTGGCATCGTTTTGTATTTTTTTAGAGCGAATCTCAATTTCTACAGCCGGAATAAAACCCTTAAAATATTGAACTACATATGGTTACTTCAGAATGCCGTATTGGCCGTTTCTGTCGCTATCCGGAATTTCTGGTATATTTATTACTATGCACTTGCCTATAAACGCATCGGCGTGATTATTTTTCTGATCATGATGCTGTTTGTGATGTATACTGTTTTTGTAAAAGTCAGGACGCGTAAAACTGCTTTTTATCTTTTCAGAATGAATGCTTTGTTTTTGTATTGTTTGCTCCTGATCAGCTCATTATTCAATTGGGATGGGATCATTGCACGCTATAATTTCTCGCATGCCGACCGGTCATTCCTGCACCTTGATTTTCTTGCGCGTCTCTCCGATAAAACCCTGCCTGTTCTGGATGTCCCGCTACCTGAACTGCAGCGTCTTGATTCCATTCAGGGAAAGCAATTCCCGCTTGAAGCCGAACGAAACGGCCGCTCCATTCTGCTTACATCGGACGAATATCACCTCCGCATTCAAAACCGGAAAGCTGATTTCCTGAAGAATTGGGAATCAAAAGGGATGCTTTCCTGGAATCTGCCGGAATACCAGGCGTACAGGCGTTTAAAACAGTAGAGCCAACGCATGCGTTGGCTGGCGCCCACAAAATAGTAGAGCCAACGCATGAAAACAGTAGAGCCAACGCATGCGTTGGCTCTACTATCAATAAAATAAATAAATATAACCAATTTCAGGTTATTTGTTTAAAATCATCTTTCTGCTGGTCGTCAAAACATCCGTTCCATTATCAAGACGTAAGGTATATTGGTAAATGCCCTGACTCAGGCCACTTCCGTTATATTCAAGTAGATAATCCCCTGCTTTCAGTGTACAGTCCAATGGTGTTGCCACCAGTTGTCCCATCGCATCAAAAACCGAAATTGTAACATTGCCAGCAGCAGGCAGTGAATATGGAATCGTTGTTATCCCATTAAACGGATTCGGATAATTGGATCCCAGTGCAAAACTCCTCTGCAATGTTTTAATTTTGGGGTAGCTAAACTGAAGGCCGTTCAAAGCAACAGCATCGGTTCCTGCGATTTCAGTTCCTGATAAGGCTTCCATGCTGAAGTTCCGGACTGATTCTGTTTCAACATCCATCACGAACAGGACATCGCCGCTCTGAAGGTTCATGGATACCGCATCAAACCAGGCCAATCGCAGTTCTGTGCCATTCTGGTTCCAGCTCATATTGCCTGATAAGGTATTCATTCTGATATCCCGTACAACAGCGCCATTACTCAGGTTTATCACCAGCGAAACAGCAGCAGCCGAAACATCCTGCTGACTCCGAACCGGAATACTGCTCAGAAATTCGCCCGTTATCAATTCTCCCTCACAGATCATTTCAATGCCTGCTTCGGTTTTTGCGCCCGGAATGTATGATCCGTCAACATCTCCGTAACAATTCGCCTTGAAATCTTTCTGGTAAATACTGAAAGGTGCAACATCCAGCGAAACAGCCTCAAAAGCCCAGTCGCCTGTTACAAACGAATTCAAATTCCCGACAAACCTGCTGGCTATCAGTAAACCATCTATTGAATTGGTCGCTCCGTCCTGATTCAGATCTGCTGCTGTCAGATGCAATCCCTGAAGCAGACTAACCTGAGCAAAATGTTTGAGAACCTGCATCGCATCCGTAGCATTGGCTCCACCCCAGGCTTTCTGGGTTGTGGCTACTATGCTGTACGAACCAGGTTGGACACTGCCAAAGCTGTAGTTTCCGTAATAGTTGGTATACGTTTGATCTATCACCGTACTTCCCTGCTTCAGATAAAGCGTAACATTACTCATCGGCGAGGAAACCGCATTATCGTACGTAATGGTACCATTGATTGTACTTCCCGGAGGAGGACCTACATCAACTTTCACATCATCATTGCCCTGACAACCATAACTATCGGTTACATAAACAGTATAGGTGATATCCGATGTTGGACCCGCCTTTGGATTGGAAATACTATAGTTGTTGAGGTAATACCAGGGAGACCAGTAATAGGAGTAGGGAGATCCACCACCCGCAACAAGTGCGTTGAGTTGAACAGAATCACCATATGGAATCGATACATCTGGTCCGGCGTTCACAAGCGGTAATTCATGAATCTGGACATAAATACTGGATGAAG
This sequence comes from uncultured Bacteroidales bacterium, assembly GCA_964386485.1. Classification (GTDB taxonomy): domain Bacteria; phylum Bacteroidota; class Bacteroidia; order Bacteroidales; family CAIXZF01; genus CAIXZF01. Next base: position 4,006 of record CAYLTH010000117.1, read on the forward strand.
CGCCATATCCGCAGGCATTTTTAGCCCGGACACTTATTAAACCGGATTGTGCCCCCTGTGGGAAACTGACCCAGGCGTAATAATGACCATAGTAGTAATAATAACTGTATTCACAACCTTCCGGTACAGTCCATTCATATTCGGTTGCGTAGGAAACCGGATTAATATGATACAGCACGGATGTACTGCCACGGCATACGTCTGTAGAGCCAACAATCGGACTCGCAGCCAATGGAAGAGGATGTACTTCATACTCAATCGGAATGCCGGTATAAAGCCCGGTATAATAAACATCCTGTACTTTCAGAACCTGGGCAGTTTTTGTGCCGATGCCAGTGGGGGTGACGTTCAAAATATACGGACTGGCCATAATACCACTGATGGTATCGGTCTCAAATCCGGTATTGATAATCAGGGTCCAGGGAGCGGTTCCGGTGAGGTTGATTTCAAACTCAGCAACAGCGTTTTCGCAAACACCCGGAGGACCATTCAGAACAGCAGTTGGCAGAGAATCAAGGTAATAGAAGATGGTATCACGGGTCGTTAAACTCCAGTAACCTTCTTCATCCAATGTTCTGACAAACAAGAAATGCTGACCAAATTCTATCCCGCTAAGATCAAGCTGAAACGCCAGAAAGGGTATATTCTGAACAGGATTAAACGCGATGGAATGTCCATTGCCCAAACCTGGATCGGTATCATAAAAATACTCGGCATACACCAGATCGGCCAGCGTATCTTCTTCCGTGATCTGCTTATAGAACGCCTGGAATTTAGAATGGCTCCATTTTCCGTGATCATCACAACTTCTGACAAACAGTTTATGGAAGCCGTCAGGTATATTGGTCAGATCAACAAGAAATGAGGCTTCTGCATCATTCGTATCCGGGCTGATTTCAACAGCGGTTGCCAGACCGAATCCGGGATCTGTATCCACAAAATATTCGGCTTTGGTTATTTTCGCGCTCCCTGTTTCGATGTTTTGTTTCAGGAAATTGCGGAATTGAGTATGACTCCATCGGCCTGCGTCATCCTGTGCGCGGATAAAAAGCTTATGAAATCCGGGTGTTATACCTGTTAAACCAATAATATGGTTCACTGAATTCAGGTTTTGTCCGGGTGTTACCGGAATTGCCTGACCTTGTCCCAGACCCGGATCAGTGTCAATGAAATACTCAATACGCTGAACATTACTGGTCGTTAAAACGATACTTTCATTCAGAAATGCCCGTTTTGTGGTGAGGCTCCAGCGTCCGAAATTATCTTTCACCCTGACAAACAGATTGTGAAATCCCGGGGGAACAGCCGTAATGTCGATGTTTACATCGGTTTCCAGCAATGCACCGGGCGTAATCGGAACAGGAGTGCCCTGTCCGAAACCTGGATCCGTGTCGATAAAATATTCTGCAGCTGTAACGAGCGTTGTCGGAAGTGAAACAATTTCTTTGAGAAATGCCCGCTTGTATGAATGACTCCAGCGCCCGAGATTGTCTTTTGTTCTGACAAATAACTGATGAATTCCCATGGGAATCGTGCTGATGTCAATGCTGAATTCGAGGTTTTCGACATGGGATGAAGGGGTCAGTGGGACTGAAACTCCATTCCCCATACCGGGATCAGTATCAATGAAATATTCGGCCGCGCTGATTTCAGGGTTTGTAACAACCAGGGTTGTTTTTAAAAACGACTGACTTTTTGCATGGCTCCATCTTCCATTATCATCTTTTGCCCTGATGAACAGCTTATGGAAGCCGTCGGGCAGGCCTGAAATACCGATGGAATGGTTGATATTGCTCAGGTTTGGTGAAGGGATCACAACAGGAATGGGCGTCCCTGCTCCAAAACCCGGATCTGTATTGAAGAAATACTCGATCTGAGTGATGTTTTGTGATCGCAGACTTCCAAAGCCCAGCAGGATCAACAAGACCGGAATCAGGATCCTGTTATAAATCAAGGGCAGATGTCTGGTTAATTGGCTAAATCGTTTCATAACAATGGGAATTAAGTCCCCAATTTGGTTAGTTATGAGATTTGGCTTTAATGCTGACGTTAATTGAATTTGTCGGCAGGCCGGGAGCATTGTAATAATATACTGCCGGAATCGGAGGCATGCCACTTAAAATGTACGGATAAGAACCGGCAAAAATACCACAGTCAACACCTCCTTCACCTCCGCCAATGGCTGGTGAGCCGGCTTTTAATTGCCATTTACTGTCAGTTGTGTACCCGGTTGCTCCCACAAAAACATTGGCCATCGTTACATTCTGCTGATTTCCGTTAGCTGTCCCGAATTGAGTACCATTCCCGATATTGTATGTAAAAACAGAGTTATAGGGGTAGAAATAGTCGTATGTGCTGATGTTGTTTGTAAATGTGGCGTTGTAAAAGGTTATATACCCTTCAAAGATATTATTGGTTATAAAGCCTTCAAAATTTGCTCCTGTTGAAAATGCGCCTCCAATGTAATTATTAGAGATCAAAACATTTGTAGCGGTATTCGGGAAATTGATGGAGCTATAATAATATGAATTTTGGAAATAGTTACGAAGAATTTTGATATTGTTCATGGTTGTACCATAACCATAAACATTAACTCCGACAAAATAATTGCGTTCAATTGTGATGTTGCTTGCATAAATATAAGTAGGGTAGGTGAACCTACATCCCATAACTTTACTTCCGGAGCTGTTAATATTAAAATTCAGGTAGTAATCAATTGTACTGGGGTTAACATTTGCCTGAGTCTGAGGATTTTCATTCAGGAAATATCCACTTCCCAGAATGACAAGTTGTTTGTTGCAATCAAGGCCACCAGTTGAAAAGGCAGAGCCTTCCAGATAAATGGTGTCTCCATTAAGCGTGGTAACAGCATCATGCGCAGCCTGTAATGTTGTATAATGAGCACTGGCTCCGGGAGCGGCATTTACTCTCCAGACGCTGGCGTTCAGTTGTAATGCGACGATCGTAAAGATCATCACCAAGGATGAAAGAATAATCTGTTTTTTCATGACGTTGAGGTTTTAGGTTTTTGATGGTTAATTTAATCAACAAAAATACCTGACCTCAATTGTTCCTGCAATCGCACAAAATGGGTATTTTCATTCAGTGACGGGTGACGCGTGACGCGTGACGAGAAAAGGTAAAAGGTAAAAGGAAAAAGGTAAACGACAGACAGACCCTTTCCTGTTTTCAGGGGGCAAGGGTCACGCGTCACGCGTTCTCGTCACGCGTTCTCGTCACGCGTTCTCGTCACGCGTCACGCGTCACGCGTCACTTGAAAACCTTATTA
>CAYLTH010000117.1:7394-9656 GCA_964386485.1 uncultured Bacteroidales bacterium
CGTCACGCGTTCTCGTCACGCGTCACGCGTCACGCGTCACTTGAAAACCTTATTAATCGCCTCCACCTTCGAACTAACGTGAAGCTTCTCATACGTATTCCGGATATGCGTCCGTACCGTATCCATACTCACACACAATGAATCACTGATTTCCTTATACCGGTATCCCTTCGAAATCAGTTCAAGGATCTCGTATTCCCGTTTGGTGAGATTATAATCATTGGCCTTATTTTCTGGTTTTTTCTGGAAATAAGCCACTACTTTACTGGCAATCTGAGAATTCATCGGCGATCCCCCTTCATAGACCTCCCGAATGGCTTCTATCAGCTTTGTTGGAGAGGTTTTCTTCAGCAAATACCCGTTTGCACCGGCTTTCAGCGATTGAAATATCTTTTCATCATCCTCGAAAACCGTTAGCATCATAAACTGAGTCTGAGGCAATTCTGATTTCAGAGCTGAAATAACATGGATGCCGTCTATCCCCGGAATGTCAATATCCATCAGGGCTACATCCGGTCGGATTACAGGAATCCCTTTCAGAGCAGAGGTTCCATCGCTAAAGGTTGCAACACATTCAAACCCCTCCGAAAAGTTTATGATCATAGCCAGACCGGTCCGGATATCCTCCTGGTCTTCTACAATAACAACGCTGATTGGTTTCTTTGACATTTCTGTGTAAAGATAGTGCGTTTAGGTACCCTTGATACTACCCTTTTTGTGTGATTTTATAACTTCATCCTGAATTCAGCAAGGGTTCCTTTTCCGGGCTCCGATACCAGTTTCAATTCTGCTTTACAATCCCCGGATCGTCTTTGCATATTCCCGAGACCATCGCCCCGGCCTGCTTCTGCCTGCAAATCAAAACCCTTGCCGTTGTCTTCAATGGTCATCACGAATTCATTGTTAATAACAAGAAAAGAGATTTTCACCTGACCAGCTTCAGCATGTTTGAGGATGTTATTTAGTAATTCCTTGAATATCAGAAAAATATTACGCCTCACCTGATGATTTACAGGAATAAACGGAATTTCTTCCGCCAATTCAAAACGCAATGCGGTCCCCGTATTTTCAAATAATGAACCGGCATATTGACGCATATAATAAATCAGACTCTTCAGATTATCATATTCAGGCTTCGTAATCCAGATCATGTTCGAAATATTGTCAATCAATTCGCCGGATACCCGGGTAATTTTTTCCAAAACCGTATTGTTGGTCTCCGGAATATGGGATGTTTTCTTGGCAATTTCACTCAAAATAGCAATTTGCGAAATACCGGTTCCGATATCATCATGCATATCCTTTGAAATCCGAAGGCGCTCTCCCTGTACTGCCTGTTCTTTTTCCAATTCATGAATCCGTAGCAGATATTTGTTTCTCAGGTAAATACGAACAACAAGTACCGTAATGCCCAATATGGTAATTACACTCAGGATGATAAACCACCATTGTTGCCAAACCGGTTTCAGAATGGTAAACTGAAATAAAATAGATGATGGTCCGTATGCATTGTGAATTTCCGCAGTGCGTGCCAGCAACCGGTATTTCCCCGGTGGAAGATGCTGGTAGCGTATCGAATTATGGTTCCCGGTATAAATCCATTCCTCATCATATCCTTCCAGTAAAAAAGCATATTCCTGTGATGAAGGAAGCGTATAGTCCAGGTAAGAAACCTCAAACCACCAGTTGTTTTCTGAATAGGAATAAACTGATTTTTCAGGCAGATCCTGATAATCAGCTTTCAGGAGTCTTTCATTCAGGCTTAAGGCTGTAAGTCGTAAGGAGGGATGACTAATTGTTGTCTGAATTTTTTCAGGATAGAACAGGTTGAATCCCCTGATACCACCCATGATCACAAGTCCGCCGGGACCTTCCAGATATGCACTTGAATTGAATTCCGATGATTGGATCCCATGAAGAACGCTGTAATTGTAGATCTGGTTTTGCTGCTGATCAATGCAGGTGATTCCTCCATTCGAACTACACCATAAGCGACCCGATTTGTCAGGCAATAAGCAGTAAATGAAGTTATTAACCAATCCATTAGCAGCGGTATAATGGTTCAGCATCTCTCCTTTGCCATTGTGAAAAAAGGCACCATTATTCGTTCCGCTTATCAGCCTCCCATCTGCCAATGACCGGATAAAAAATGTTTTCGAGGCCTCCGGAGGGAATTGAAACAGTTGAGTTGTATCAGGTTTCTGTTTAAAGGGATACGTAGCCAGTAAAACTGTCTGGTTGCGGTTAAGGATCAGACCCTGT
>CAYLTH010000118.1:0-9479 GCA_964386485.1 uncultured Bacteroidales bacterium
TACACGTTAAACCGGATATGCAGAATATCACCATCCTGCACTACATAGTTTTTACCTTCGATCAGCAATTTTCCATGATCGCGGCAGGCTGCTTCGGTTTTGTAATGGATAAAATCCTGATAATGCATCACTTCGGCACGGATAAATCCCCGTTCGAGGTCGCTGTGGATTACGCCGGCTGCATTGGGAGCGGTTTCACCTTCGTGAATGGTCCAGGCGCGGATTTCTTTGGGTCCGGCTGTAAAGAATGTTCGTAGTTTAAGCAAAGAATAAGCAGAACGGATGAGTTTGTTAACGCCGGGTTCCTGCAAACCAACATCATTCAGGAAAACCAGACGATCTTCTTCACTTTCCAGTTCACTGATATCGGCTTCGAGGGCTCCGGCAATAACAAGGATTTCGGGATTGTCTTCCTTTAAAGCCTCGCGTATTTTTTCAACATAGGCATTCCCGGTGGCGGCTGAATTTTCATCCACATTGCACACATACAAAACGGGTTTGGCCGTGATCAGAAACAGGTCATATACAAAACGCTTGTCTTCTTCTGCAACCGGAGCTGTACGGGCACTCTGAAAATTTTCGAGATGTTGTTTATATACATTCAGCACTTCGAGGGCTTTCTTTGCTTCCTTGTCGGCACCAATTTTCGCTATCTTTTCAACACGACTGATTTTACGTTCAACTGATTCAAGATCAGCAATCTGCAGCTCCAGATCAACGATTTCGCGGTCGCGTACCGGATTCACCGAACCTTCGACATGCGGAAGGTTTTCATCATCAAAACACCGTAAAACATGGATAATGGCATCGGTATTCCGGATATCGCCCAGAAACTTATTCCCCATCCCTTCTCCCTGACTGGCACCTTTGGCTAAGCCCGGAATGTCAACGATTTCGACCGTTGTCGGGATGATTTTCTGGCTATGAATCAGGGCGTCGATTTCCTGTAAACGGGGATCCGGAACAGCAACCTGTCCGAGATTGGATTTTGAAGCACTGTAGGCAAACTTGGTAGCCTGAGCTTTACTACTTGATATACAGTTAAATATGGTAGTTTTCCCAACATTGGTAAGACCTACAATACCGCATTTTAAAGGCATAGATTTTTTTTTACAAAGATAGATAAAGAACGGGAAGGCGAAATCCTTTTATGAAATCGCCTGACAGGCTGAAGTTTATCAGCTGACTGCTTCCGTATTGTTTAAAATAAATTCGGATGTTATATGAAATGAGATTTTCGGATAAGTTTCGCGGGTACGGGCCAGATGCCATTCGCTTTCGGCCATGAATACCGGACGATCATCCTTATCGAACGTGATATTATGGGATTTCAGGGCAATAAAACTCTTCAAAACAGCTTTATCCGGAGAGGTAAACCAGCAGGCTTTGAAGTAGTTAACCGGTCGGAACACACAGGATGCCCCGTATTCATTCAATAATCTGAACTGGATTACCTCGAACTGCAACTCCCCCACCGTACCAATAATTTTGGTATTCCCCGGTTGCTGAATAAACAATTGGGCGACCCCTTCATCGGTCAACTGGCGGACCCCTTTTTCCAACTGCTTGGTTTTCATAGGGTCTTTGTTAATCAGTTCTTTAAACAATTCAGGAGAAAAACTGGGAATCCCTTTATAAAACATCATCTCGCCTTCTGAAAGGGTATCCCCTATTTTAAAATTCCCGGTATCGTAAAGCCCCACAACATCGCCCGGAAAGGCTTCATCCACCACACTTTTTTCGTTGGCCATAAAGCCCACCGGATTCGAAAAGCGGATTTTCTTATCCAGTCGTGTATGGAAATAGAATTTGTTCCGCTCAAATTTTCCGGAAACAACGCGGCAGAATGCAATACGGTCGCGGTGATTGGGGTCGAGGTTGGCGTGAATTTTAAAAATAAAACCGCTAAAAGCCGGTTCATCCGGCATGATGAGACGTTTATCCGTAGACCTTGGTAAAGGAGACGGAGCGATCTGAACAAAGGTATCGAGCAGTTCCTGTACACCAAAGTTATAGATGGCACTTCCAAAAAACACAGGTGCCAGATATCCCTCCTTGTACAAATCCCGGTCGAATGGCTCGTAAATTCCTTCAATCAGGTCAACATCTTCACGCAGTTTGGCTGCAGCCTTCTCTCCGATCCGGCTTGCAATACCGGGATCTTCCAGATTTTCTACCTCAAAAATATCATCCGAAATGCGGGTTACATTGGGTGAAAACAACTGCAGTTTTTTGTCAAAAAGGTTAAAAACCCCTTTGAAATCACTCCCGATTCCAATGGGCCAGGTTAACGGACGTGTATGGATATTAAGTTCTGCTTCAATTTCTTCGAGTACATGATACGGATCCTGTCCTTCGCGATCGAGTTTATTGATAAAAATAATTACCGGTGTATGGCGCATCCGGCAGACTTCCATCAGTTTGCGGGTCTGTTCCTCTACTCCTTTTACACAGTCAATCACCAGAATAACGCTATCCACCGCCGTGAGTGTTCGGTAGGTATCCTCCGCAAAGTCCTTATGACCGGGGGTATCCAGAATATTAATCTTGTAATTCTGATAGGTAAAACCCATCACCGAAGTAGCAACAGAAATTCCCCTTTGTTTTTCAATTTCCATGAAATCGGAGGTCGCTGTTTTGCGGATTTTGTTGCTCTTTACCGCTCCTGCTGTCTGGATAGCACCTCCAAAAAGCAAGAGCTTCTCGGTAAGGGTGGTTTTTCCGGCATCCGGGTGACTGATAATGCCGAATGTCCGGCGTTTATTTATTTCTTCAGGCTTCAATTGTCAATGTTTTAAAGTCCTGAAATCAGGACGATGCATTCCATTCGAATATCGGGGTTTAATTCCACCTGAAAATCAATATTATATCAAATATCAAGAGCAGATGGATTCCTGTGATGGAACAATATTGGAATTCCGGGTGCAAAAGTACAAATTTTCAGGAACTTTCGGACAATCCACCCTGCCAGGTTTATTACACAGAGAGTAAATGCAGAAGATTTGTTAACAAACTGTTAAATATTGGCTACATCCCTTATAAAATATGTCCTTTGTAAAACCAACTAAGAATACCATGAGAAGATCTTTCCTTTTCCTGCTTGCAGGCTTGCTGTGCTATGGTTCCATTTCGGCACAATCAACAGCACTTGATTTTAACACCACGGATTGCAGTGGCAATCCACATCATCTTTTTGCAGAGCTTGATGCCGGTAAAGTGGTGGTAATCAGCTTTGTCATGTTAGGCTGCTCTCCCTGTATTGTTGGAACGCAGAACTTAAAAGGACTTGTCGCGGGGTATGAAGCCACGCATCCAGGCAGAGTAAAACTGTACAGCTTTGGCTATCTCGATTCCTATACCTGTTCGCAGATGCAAAGCTGGAAAGCGGCCAATAATTTCCAGCATCCGATGTTTTCGGGTGGTGAAACCCAGGTAACGTATTATGGCGGGATGGGAATGCCGACTATTGTTGTTCTGGCCAAGGGTACTCATGATGTTTTATTCCGTAAACTCGGTTTTCTCATTTCTGATAAGCCGGCCATTACAGCCGCCATTGAAGAAGGGCTGACCTGGTCACCTTCCGGTATCGGAGATGATCTTGCTTCACAGGGAATTCAATTGTTTCCCACTTTGATGTCAGAACAACTTCTTATTCAATCAGATAACCTCCTTACCGGAGAAATCAGTCTGATGGGAATTCAGGGTAATCTGGTTAAATCCATCACGGTTGTAAATGAAACCCGCATTGAAATTCCGGTCAGCGACCTGTCGAAAGGAATTTACACAGTCATTATCCGCGACGAAAAGAGAATTCTGGGTTCGGCCCGGGTTATCAAAGAATAAGCAGGGGCCATGCAACGGTACGGATTCATCCTGATATTGATATGTCTATTTGTATCAATTAGTTACGATACAACTATTGCACAATGTTGTTCACCGGGCAATCCGGTAGCCGGAGCAGCGTCTGTTGGCACTGTTCCGAAAAAAAAATTCAGGAGCATTACCTTTTTCCGGCATAGTTTTTCGGATACTTATTATGAAGGAAATAAAGTAAGTGAAATGCAGGGCGTGGAAGCCAATTTCAATTATATCGGCGAAATAATCGGTTATGGATTGTTTAAAAGGCTCACGATTGAAGGTGAATTTGGGTATTTCATCAACAAAACAAAGAAAGATACGGTAATGGGAACTCAGGAGACCAAAGGCCTTTATAACGGTGTGATCTCCCTGAAATACTGTCTGTTAAAAAGTAAAAATGACTGGGAAATAACCGTGGGCAGCGGGTTTAAATTCCCCTTTACCCGGACACCCATTGTAGGTGAATATGATGTGCCGCTTCCGGAAGACATCCAACCCTCCACCAATGCCACCGGTTTTGTAGCCCAACTATATGTTGCCAAATCCTATCCTAAGAAGAAGTTTGGGGTTATCCTCATAAATAGATACGAAATCAATGGCCGGAATGAAAACCGTTACCGCTTTGGGAATGCCTTTTATTCTTCGCTTTTCATCAGTAAAGGCTTCCTGAAACGCTTTACAGGATTGCTTCAGATTCGCAATGAAAACCGGGCGATGGATGTCCAGGGGGATATTGATTTTACCAGTTCGGGCAGCAATGTCGTTTTTATGGCCCCCATGCTAACCTGCCGCCTGCCCCGCGATTTTAATGTTACAACCTATTTTGATTTTCCGGTTAACCGCAATTATGAAGGACTTCAACTCGGTCCAAAATATGCATTTGGAGTGAGTTTGTTGAGACAGTTTTAGTCTCCCCTGTTTGTCCAGGCTGTGATTCGGTTCATAGTTTTCATAGCTTTGCAGTAAATTGCTGTACCGATGAATTTATCCGATAAAATTAGCCAATTCGATCCCAATGCACTGGGCGATACCAATAATACGATTTACGGGCTCCCTTTTACCTGTGAAGATGCCAATCTGGTGATTATTCCGGTTCCCTGGGATGTTACCGTTTCCTACAGTGCCGGAACATCGGATGGTCCGGCAGCGGTATTTGATGCCTCCTTTCAGGTTGATTTATATGATCCTCTGGTTGAAGATGCCTGGAAATCCGGGATTGCGATGGATGAAATCAATGAAGATCTGAAATCGAAAGGATTAATTCTCCGTGAAAAAGCTGAAACCTATATTGAATTGCTGACAGAAGGAGAAAATCCTGCAGATAATCCGGAAATGCAGTCGATGCTGGATGAAATCAATCTGGGTTGCCGGGAAATGACGCAATGGGTTAAGACCGAATCGCTGCGTTACCTGAATCAAAATAAATTTGTTGCCTTGCTGGGGGGCGATCACAGTACTCCGCTCGGACTGATACAGGCGCTGGCTGAGAAATATGAATCCTTCGGAATTCTACACATCGATGCCCATGCCGATTTGCGGGAAGCCTATGAAGGATTTGAGTTTTCTCATGCCTCCATTATGTTCAACTCCCTGAAATTAAATCAGATAAGCAAATTGGTACAGGCAGGCATCCGTGATTATTGTCAGGATGAAGTCAATCTCATTCAATCGGATATCCGCATCAAAACCTTTTTCGACCGCGACATAAAGCATCAGTTATATGAAGGTAAAACATGGTGTGATCTGACTGCTGAAATAATCAGTCACCTGCCACATCATGTTTATCTGAGTATAGACATCGACGGAATGGACCCAAAGCTCTGTCCGAATACCGGAACTCCGGTCCCGGGAGGCTTTGAATATGAACAACTTATATATCTGATCGAAAAACTGGCACAATCACAGCGGCAGATTATCGGATTTGATCTGAATGAGATTGCTCCCGGTACAGATGAGTGGGACGCAAATGTCGGAGCCCGCATATTGTACAGGCTTGCTAACCTCAGCATTTTATCAAATCAGCCATCCTCCTAGTAATTAACATTCACTTAATTTTCCATAGTTTTCAACAAAGCAGGGCAATCCGGGGAATAAGGACTAATTTTGCAGCTTAACCCATTGATTATGCCTACACTTGAGGAAATTGCCGGCCAGGTAAGACGCGATATTATCCGCATGGTTTCAGGCGTACAATCCGGTCATCCGGGTGGTTCGCTTGGTTGTGCAGATTATTTTACTGCTTTGTATTTCAAAATTCTGGAACATCATCCTGACAAATTTACGATGAACGGAACCGGAGAAGATCTTTTCTTTCTCTCCAACGGGCACATTTCGCCGGTCTGGTATAGCGTATTGGCACGATCAGGCTATTTTCCGGTTCCTGAACTGGCTACCTTCCGCAAACTGGGAACCCGCTTACAAGGCCATCCGGCCACACTCGAAAATCTTCCGGGAATCCGGATGGCTTCGGGATCGCTCGGACAAGGTCTGTCCGTTGCCTGTGGTGCGGCCATGTCAAAGAAAATGAACAATGATTCGCATTTAGTTTACGTTTTAATGGGCGATGGCGAGCAACAGGAAGGACAGGTTTGGGAAGCAGCCATGTTTGCCGGAGCCAAAGGCCTTGATAATCTGATTGCTACAGTCGATTACAATAAAAAACAAATTGATGGCCCGACTGATTCCGTGATTACACTCGGTGATTTAAAAGCAAAATGGGTGGCATTCGGCTGGACTGTTCTCGAAGTGGACGGGAATAACATGCCGGAGTTGGTTAGCATGCTTGAAAAAGCAAAAACAATGTGCGGACAATCGAAACCCATTATGATACTGATGAAAACCGAGATGGGCAATGGGGTTGACTTTATGATGGGAACGCACAAATGGCACGGATCAGCTCCTAATGCAGAACAGACCGAACGGGCTTTGGCACAGCTTCCGGTTACACTTGGAGATTATTAAAAGGAAGTTAATGCGTTTCAAATAATCATCTATTTGACCAAAATTCTAAATAATCAAAAAGAAATAATCGTTCCGGGATTGCGTTCCGGGAAGGGTTCATGGATTTTGGTGATCCTGTCCATTCTTTTTATTTTATTGATTATCAATCCACTACAAGCTCAGCAACAAAAAGAAAAACCCAAACCAACAACCCGGATTCTCTTCGTTTTTGATGCCAGTCAAAGTATGTATGGCCGCTGGCAAAGCGATGTAAAAATCAATATTGCCCAGAAACTGTTGTCGAAATTGCTCGATTCGCTGGATAAGGTAGATCATCTCGAACTGGCGCTGCGGGTATATGGTCACCAGAAGAATTTCCCGCCACAGGATTGTGATGACACCCGGCTGGAAGTTCCCTTTGCTCCCTCCAACAGCAAGAAAATCAAGCATGTACTAAAATTGCTGGTCCCGAAAGGCACGACTCCCATCGCAGCCACCCTCGAAAAAACCATCAACGATTTTACGCCCTGTGAGAATTGCCGCAACATTATTATTCTCATTACCGATGGGATTGAAGAATGCGGAGGAGATCCCTGTGCCGTTTCGCGGGCTCTTCAGAAAAAAGGGGTTGTCCTTAAACCCTTTATTATCGGAATTGGAAGGGATTTCCAGAATGCATTCGACTGTGTAGGTACCTATTATGATGCTTCTGATGAAGTTGGATTCGGGAAAGCATTGAATATTGTCATATCTCAGGCCCTTAACTCCACAACAGCTCAGGTAAATCTTCTGGATCAGGATAGCAAGCCCACTGAAACCAACGTCAATATGACGTTTTATGATAATTTTTCGGGACTGATCAAATACAATTTTATCCATACACTCAATAGTAAAGGCGTACCCGACACTCTGGTTATTGACCCGCTCATGACTTATGATATCACGGTTCATACCATCCCTCCTGTCGGGATAAAAAATATCAGTCTGAATCCCGGAAAGCATACCATTATTCCGATAGAAGCCGCTCAGGGCATGCTGAATCTGAAAGTGGGAGCCAATCAGTCCACTGTAAAAAATCTACCCTGTATTGTCAGAAAAAAAGGCAGTATGGAAACCATTAATGTTCAGACATTTAACACCACTGAAAAATATCTCATCGGGACATATGATCTGGAAGTATTAAGCCTTCCCCGGCTGATTATTAACGATGTGGAAGTGCTTCAGAACCACACCACAAGTGTTGAAATTCCGCTTCCCGGCATTGCCGTGATACAGAAATCAACCAACGGCTATGGCAGCCTGTATGTAATGGAGGAAGGGAAAATGCGCTGGATCTATAATTTCAGGGATAATCAAAATAATTCAGAAACACTGATTCTTCAGCCCGGAAAATACAGGGCTGTTTTTCGCAGCCGATTCCAGGACAAATCGATGTATACCGTAGAAAAAGACTTCAGTGTTGAAGCCGGAGCCACAACAAATATTAAACTTTACGATAAATAGGGAGAAATTCACATGACGCAGTATCAATTACAGGATGAAAAAGAAACACGTGCCGGTTTTGGAGCCGCATTACTCGAACTGGGAAAAATAAATCCCGAAGTTGTGGCACTCACTGCCGATTTGTGTGAATCAGTCAGAATGGATGCCTTTGCCCGTGAATTCCCGGATCGGTTTATTCAGGTTGGAATTGCTGAAGCCAATATGATCAGCATTGCTGCCGGACTTACCATTGGCGGTAAAATTCCCTACACCGGGACCTTTGCCAATTTCTCGACAGGCAGAGTATATGACCAGATTCGTCAGAGTGTGGCCTATTCCGGAAAAAACGTAAAAATATGCGCCTCCCATGCCGGACTAACCCTGGGTGAAGATGGTGCCTCTCATCAGATTTTAGAAGATATTGGACTGATGAAAATGCTGCCGGGGATGACTGTTATCGTTCCCTGCGACTACAACCAGACACGGCTTGCAACATTGGCCATTGCTGATTATCAGGGACCGGTTTACCTGCGTTTCGGCAGACCGAAAATGCCAAACTTCTCCCCTGTTCAGGAAATCTTTGAAATCGGGAAAGCCCAGCAATTCAGGGAAGGAACAGATGTTTCGATTTTCGCCACCGGACATCTTGTGTGGCGCGCCATCCTGGCAGCCGAAAAACTTGCCGAACTGGGTATTTCGGCTGATGTTATCAATATTCATACAATCAAACCACTTGACACACAGGCTATTTTGAAAAGTGTACAAAAAACCGGCTGTGTTGTCAGTGCAGAAGAACATTCCATCAATGGCGGTCTGAGCGACAGTATTGCCCAATGTCTCGCTAAAAATTTCCCGGCTCCGATGGAAATGATCGCAGTAAACGACAGTTTTGGAGAAAGCGGAAAACCGGATGAATTGTTGAAGAAATACGGACTGGATGTTCCCGAAATTATAGCGGCTGCGCAGAAGGTAATTGCGCGGAAAGCTTAGTCCTTAACCGGATCCAGTACCTCAAATTTCCATTCTGTTTTATTCCACGCTTTCAGTACGGCGCAAATTGAAAACTCAATGATTTGACAATCCGTCATCTTCAGGAGTATTTCATCATGGCTTTTGGCCAGACCATGCTTTATGCAAAGAATCTTTCTAAATAACACATTTTATTATAAATAATTCGAAAAACAGGGGGATATTTTTGA
>CAYLTH010000119.1:0-2575 GCA_964386485.1 uncultured Bacteroidales bacterium
GATGACAACTATTTTGCAGCCCTGAATTCGGCTGTTTTCAGCGACGGGTCCTTCGTATATATTCCAAAAGGAGTGCGGTGCCCGATCGAACTTTCGACCTATTTCAGGATCAATGCGGCCAATACCGGCCAGTTTGAACGGACGCTGATTGTAGCGGATGAAGGAAGTTATGTGAGCTATATGGAGGGCTGTACAGCTCCTATGCGCGATGAAAACCAGTTGCATGCTGCTGTGGTTGAAATCATTACCATGAAAGACGCCGAAGTAAAATACAGTACGGTTCAGAACTGGTATCCCGGTGATAAAAAGGGAGTAGGTGGCATTTACAACTTTGTTACAAAACGCGGGATCTGCAAAGGACATCATTCTAAGATTTCCTGGACACAGGTAGAAACCGGGTCGGCCATCACATGGAAATATCCAAGTGTTGTACTGATGGGTGACCACAGTACCGGCGAGTTTTATTCGGTTGCGGTTACCAATAACTACCAGCAGGCTGATACGGGGTCAAAAATGATTCATCTGGGACGAAATACAAAAAGTACGATCATTTCGAAAGGAATTTCGGCCGGACACAGCAACAACAGCTACCGCGGATTGGTGCGCATGTCGAAGAAATCGGAAAATTCACGGAATTTCTCCCAATGCGATTCGCTCCTGTTGGGTGACAAATGCGGTGCACATACATTCCCGTATCTGAAAGTAGAAAACAAATCCGCCATCGTGGAACATGAGGCTACCACCTCCAAAATCTCTGAAGATCAATTGTTTTACTGCAATCAGCGCGGAATTTCTACCGAAAGTGCCATTGGGCTAATCGTAAACGGCTATGCCAAGGAAGTTCTGAACAAACTCCCGATGGAATTTGCTGTTGAAGCACAGAAACTCCTCAGTATCAGCCTCGAGGGCAGTGTGGGGTAATTTACAAATCATAAACAGAAACTCAATATACTATGTTATCTATCAAGAATTTACACGTTTCAATCCACAATAAGGAAATTATAAAAGGCTTCAATCTGGATGTAAAACCAGGAGAAGTTCATGCTATTATGGGACCGAACGGAACCGGCAAAAGCACGCTGGCTTCCGTGATAGCAGGTCGCGATATCTATGAAATTACAGCAGGAACAGTTGAATACAAAGGAAGTAACCTGTTTGATCTTTCACCCGAAGAGCGTGCCTGTGAAGGGATTTTTCTCGGTTTTCAATATCCTGTTGAAATTCCGGGTGTCAGTATGACCAATTTCATGCGGACTGCCTTCAATGAACAACGCAAATATAAAGGGCTTGACCCCATGGGTGCCAGTCAGTTTCTGGCCCTGATGGAAGAAAAGAAAAAACTGGTTGAAATTACATCAAAACTCACCAATCGCAGTGTGAATGAAGGTTTCAGCGGAGGCGAGAAAAAGAAAAACGAAATCTTCCAGATGGCCATGCTTGAACCGCAGCTTGCCATATTGGATGAAACCGATTCGGGACTTGATATTGATGCACTTCGCATTGTTGCAAACGGGGTCAATCATCTGAGAACCGATCAGAATGCCTTTATCGTTATCACCCATTATCAGCGATTACTCGACTATATTGTGCCAGATTTTGTGCATGTTATGTACGACGGACGTATTGTGAAATCGGGAGGTAAGGAATTGGCTCTCGAACTGGAAGAAAGAGGGTATGAATGGTTGAAAAACGGACAGAATTAAGCCATGAAGACCGAAACAATACTCCATAATGCCAGCTTGAAGGATCGTTTTTTACAACGATACGACGATCTGTTTGCTCCCGGTAAGCGCCGGGAACCGGCATTTATCAGCAAAATGCGAGAAGAATCCATCGCTCATTTCAGGACAAACGGATTTCCGCATACGAAACTTGAGGATTGGCGATCAACCAACCTGGAAAAAGCACTGAGTCACGACTATAGTCTGTCTCCTGCCATTGAAAAAGAAAAAACAGATGTGAGTCAGATTTTCAAATGCGACATTCATCATCTTGATACCCACCTGCTTACCTTGTTAAACGGCACCTATGTTTCGGAGGGCGAGTTGCTTCAAACCCTGGACGACGGAACGATCTTTGGCAGTTTTCTGACTGCTGTTGAACGCTACCCGGAATTGGTTGAAAAATACTATAGCAAAATCCATCCTTCAGCCACCGACGGACTGCATGCACTCAATGGAGCAATGTCGGAAGACGGGATTTTTATCTATATTCCCGATCACATCAAAACCCGCAAAACCATTCAGCTGGTGAGTATTATAAACAGCTGGGAAAGTCTTTTCATTCAGCCACGCAATTTGATTATCCTTGGTAAAAACAGTTCGCTGCAACTGGTTCATTGCGACCATTCCGTGAATCACAAAGATTCATTTATCAACAGCGCCACGGAGATTTTCATGGAAGCCGGTTCATCACTGGATCACTACAAGCTTCAGAATATCGACAATGATGCCACGCTGGTAAATTCAACCTATATCTATCAGGAAACCGGCAGTACGCTCACTTCGAATATCATCACACTCAACGGGGGACTGATCCGGAATAACCTGAAGGTAATACAGCATGGTCATGATTG
>CAYLTH010000119.1:2675-9397 GCA_964386485.1 uncultured Bacteroidales bacterium
GGTATTCATGAAGATATTGCCCGGATGTTATTGATGTATGCCTTTGCTGCCGAGGTAATTAACAAAATAAAGATCGAACCGCTGCGTCATCAGATTGATGAAATGGTATACCGTCGTTTGCGGGGAGAACTTGGAACCTGCGACCATTGTATTCTGGATTGCAATGCTACCCGAACAATCAATATCGATATCGATACAAGCAAACTATAAAATGGACTTTCCCCTCAATCAGATACGCGATGATTTTCCGATTCTCAAACGGGAAGTAAATGGCCGGCCGCTGGTTTATTTTGATAATGCGGCAACTACACAAAAACCCCGGCAGGTTATTGATTCGCTGCAGGAATATTACTATACCTACAATTCGAATATTCACCGGGGTGTGCATCATTTGAGTCAGGTTGCTACAACAGCCTATGAAAATGTGCGCAATACGGTCAGGGATTTTATCCATGCCGGAAAATCGAGTGAAATTATATTTACACGCGGGACGACTGAATCCATCAACCTGATTGCCAGCTCTTTCGGCAAACTTTCTCTGAAGAAAGGAGATGTGGTTTTATTGAGCTGGCTCGAACATCATTCCAATATTGTCCCATGGCAACTGGCCTGTGAGGAACGGGGTGCCACCATTAAGGTAATTCCCATCAATGATGCCGGCGAAATCGATCTGGATGCCTATACCACAATGCTTGATGAACACGTCAAAATTGTGGCTGTAACCCATGTTTCCAATGCGCTGGGAACCATCGTTCCGGTAAAAGAAATGATCCATCTGGCTCATTTGCAGGACATTCCGGTTCTTGTAGACGGAGCGCAGGCAGTGAGTCATCAGAAAATCGATGTTCAGGATCTGGATGCCGATTTTTATTGTTTCTCAGGCCATAAAATGTATGCTCCGATGGGGATCGGTGTTTTATACGGAAAAGAAAAATGGCTGGAGGTGCTTCCTCCCTACCAGGGTGGCGGAGAAATGATTCAGGATGTGTCGTTTGAGCGAACCACCTACAATGTAGTGCCTTACAAATTTGAAGCCGGAACACCCAATGTGGGCGATGCCATCGCACTTGAAACCGCAATCCACTATTTGTTGGAAAAGGATTTGGATAAAATTGCAGCCTACGAACAGGAATTGCTGGTGTATGCAACCGATAAATTAACATCGATACCCGGAATCCGCATCATTGGTACTTCTGCCCATAAAGCAGGCGTTATTTCTTTTATTCATGAAAATATTCACCATTATGATGCGGGTGTAATCCTTGATCAGCTTGGGATTGCCGTCAGAACAGGAAATCATTGTGCACAACCTCTGATGAGCCGGTTTGGGATTCAGGGAACCATCCGGGCCTCCTTTGCCCTCTATAATTCGAAAGAAGAAATTGACCGTTTAATTGCAGGATTAGAAAGAATCAATCAAATGTTTGCTTAATATTAATGCATAAAAACGGAAAAGTATGCTATTTTTGCAGACTTACTCCATTAATTTTGCGTTATGTCGATCATGGATATTGAAGAACAGATCGTTGGTGAGTTTGTCGTTTTTGATGACTGGCTCGACCGCTATAATTACCTCATCGAGATGGGAAAAGATCTGCCTAAAATTGAAGAACGTTATAAAACAGAGCAAAATCTTATCCCCGGATGCCAGTCACGTGTTTGGCTTCATGCCGAATACACAGAAGGTAAAGTGAATTTCTTTGCCGACAGTGATGCCGTGATTACCAAAGGGATTATCAGCCTGCTGATCCGTGTGTTATCAGGCCAGTCACCGGATGTCATTATTGAAAATGAACTCGGATTTCTGGATAAAATCGGATTGAGAGAACATTTATCACCAACACGCTCCAACGGACTCATATCCATGATTAAACAGATGAAATTATACGCTTTGGTGTATAAGACAAAAAACCAATAAACAGGATATGGACGAAAAAAGAATTATCGAAGCCCAGGTTATAGAAACCATCCGGGGGATTTATGACCCGGAAATACCGGTTAATATTTACGATCTGGGCTTGATTTATGAGATAAAAGTAGCTGACAATAAGGATATTTACATTCAAATGACCCTCACTGCACCGAATTGCCCGGTTGCAGAAAGTCTGCCCATCGAAGTCAGAGAGCGGGTTTCAACCATTGGCGGAGCCGGCAGAGTAACTGTTGATCTGGTATTGGATCCGCCCTGGACCATGGATCTGATGACCGATGCCGCCAAACTTGATCTGGGAATGCTGTAAACCTCACCCCTGCCATGTCGCCAAAAGCCGGATCACTCCTCGCTACTATTAACTCACCGGAAGATTTACGCAAACTCTCGGAAGATGAACTGATTTCCGTTTGCTATGAGGTGCGTCAATTTATTCTCGATGTTGTTTCAGCCCATCCCGGTCATCTGGGAGCCAGTCTTGGAACCGTTGAACTCACCGTTGCCCTGCATTATATTTACAACACCCCGCTCGATAAACTAATCTGGGATGTGGGTCATCAGGCTTATGCCCATAAAATCCTGACCGGCCGCCGCGACCAGTTCGAAACCAACCGCAAACTCAATGGTATCAGTGGATTCCCGAAAATGAGTGAAAGTGAATACGATGCCTTCGGGGTCGGACATTCCTCCACGTCTGTTTCGGCAGCACTGGGTATGGCAGAAGCCGCCCGTTTGCGGAAAGAAAAAGACCGTCATTTTGTAGCCGTAATCGGGGATGGCGCCATGACCGGCGGTATGGCCATGGAAGCCCTGAACAATGCCGGCGTTTCCAAAGCGAATCTGCTGGTGATCCTGAACGACAACGGAATTGCGATTGACAAAAGTGTCGGAGCACTCAATGAATACCTTACTGATATTACCACCTCGAAAACCTATAACCGGATCCGTGATAAAATCTGGTATATGATGGGTGGCAATACCCGTTATGGTGCCAATTCGCGTGCTGTGGTTAAACAAATCGGGAATGCTTTAAAAACCACGCTGCTCAAGAAAAGCAACCTGTTCGAATCCTTCAGTTTCCGGTATTTCGGACCTGTCGACGGGCATGATGTTGTACGACTAACCAAGCTATTAAGCGACCTGAAACGCATTCCGGGTCCGAAATTGCTGCACGTTATGACTACCAAGGGGAAAGGATTTGCCCAGGCCGAACAAGACCAGGTAAAATACCATGCACCCGGAGTCTTTAACAAAAAAACAGGTGAGATACTGGCAGACCCCTGTCAGAATCTTGCGCCCAAATACCAGACTGTATTCGGAAAAACCATCATTGAGCTTTCTGAGATGAACGACAAAGTGGTGGGGATTACACCCGCCATGCCCAGTGGCTCTTCACTCAATCTGATGATGGCAAAATACCCGGAAAAGGCTTTTGATGTTGGTATTGCCGAACAACATGCAGTTACCTTCAGTGCCGGACTTGCTGCCAGTGGGATGATCCCGTTCTGCAATATTTATTCTTCTTTTATGCAACGGGCATATGATCAGGTTATTCATGATGTGGCTCTGCAGCATTTACAGGTTGTTTTTTGTCTCGACCGGGCCGGACTGGTCGGGGAAGATGGTCCAACGCACCACGGAGCCTATGACCTCGCCTATTTACGGGCTATTCCCGGAATCGGCATCATGGCTCCGATGAATGAACAGGAACTGCGCAATATGATGTACACGGCTCAGTTACCCGGGAAAGGTCCGGTTGCCATACGCTACCCGAAAGGGCGGGGCGTCATGGTCAACTGGAAAATGGATTTTGAGGAAATCCCGTATGGAAAAGGCCGTGTGATACAGGAAGGCGATGATTTGTTATTCCTGAGTATTGGTACCATTGGGAACCATGTTCAGGAAGCCTGTAGATCCCTTGAAACCAAAGGCATCCGTTCAGGACATTATGATCTTCGCTTCCTCAAACCCCTGGATGAAGAATTGTTGCATGCTGCATTTCGAAAGTATAAATACATCGTTACGGTGGAAGATGGCTGCCGGATCGGCGGCTTAGGGAGTGCGGTGATCGAATTCATGACAGACCACAATTACCAGACTGTCATTCGCAGACTCGGTATTCCGGATCAGTTTATCGGACAGGGAACTCAGGAAGAGTTGTATCACCTGTGTGGATATGATACGGATGGCATCCTGCAAACAGCCAACGAACTGTTGAACCATCCCTAAACCTGCATGGCATGATTTTACGGAAAGACCTCTTCAGAAAAAAATCCATTGCCTCCATCCTCAAACATGCCGGGGATCATCAGGATCCCAATAACACCCTTCGCCGTAACCTCAATGTTCGCGATCTCACTGCGCTGGGAATCGCCGCCATTGTAGGCGCCGGAATATTCAGCACCATTGGAACGGCTGCTGTTGCCGGCGGACCGGCTGTTAGTCTGCTGTTTATCTTTACCGCCGTTGCCTGTGGCTTTTCGGCACTCTGTTATGCTGAATTTGCCTCGGCCATCCCGATCAGTGGTTCTGCCTATACATACGCCTACGCAAGTTTCGGAGAACTCATCGCCTGGATTATCGGATGGGATCTGATCATGGAATATGCGGTGGGTAATATTGCCGTTGCCATTTCCTGGTCCGAATATTTTACAACGCTTCTTGCGGGGTTTAACCTGCATATCCCGGCTTTTCTGACGATTGATTTTCTTTCTGCTTCCCGCGGTTATCATACTGTAATTCAGGAAATGGCATCCGGACAAACGCTGAGCAGCCTGAGTTACCAGTTACAGGAGGCCTATCATGCCTGGACACAGGCTCCGGCCATTGGCGGTCTGCGGATTATCTTTGATCTGCCGGCCTTTATGATTGTTGGTTTTATCAGCAGTCTGGTGTACATCGGGATTTATGAATCCAAGGTAGCCGGGAATATCATGGTACTGCTGAAGATCTCGATATTGCTGGCTTTTATTGCCGTGGGTGCCTTTTATGTACATCCTGAAAACTGGTCGCCCTTTGCACCGAACGGACTGAGCGGTGTACTCAAGGGTGTAGCGGGAGTTTTCTTTGCCTATATTGGGTTTGATGCTATTTCAACGACGGCTGAAGAATGCAAAAATCCCCAGAAAGACCTACCCAAAGCCATGATACTGTCACTGGTAATCACCTCGGCTTTGTATATCATTATCAGTCTAATTCTTACCGGGATGGTTTCCTACACCGAGCTGGGCGTGGCTGATCCGCTGGCCTTCGTATTTGAACGCATCCACATGACCCGTTTCTCGGGCCTGATTGCCCTGAGTGCCATTATTGCCATGGCTTCCGTGTTGCTGGTCTTTCAGATCGGGCAACCCCGGATCTGGATGAGCATGAGCCGTGATGGTCTGTTGCCTCCCATCTTTTCGAAAATCCATCCGAAATATAAAACACCGTACTTTTCGACCATCATCACCGGACTTTTTGTTGCGATTCCTTCTTTGTTTATGAACCTGACAGAAGTGACCGACCTGACCAGTATCGGCACGCTGTTTGCATTTGTGCTCGTATCGGGCGGGGTGTTGATCCTCCGCCGTGATGTCAAAGAACATACTGAACGAAAAGGGTTTAAAGTTCCCTATTACAACAGCCGGAAATGGTTGCTGCCCCTGTGGTTCCTTGTTATTTCCGGTCTGGTTTTTTTCAACCCGGAAGGGATGCGGATGTTGTTCAGCACCTCCGATTTTGCCAATGAATGGCCCAGGCTGATATTTGTTGTTGTGGCTGTGACTATTACAGTGTTGGGAGTAGTGAAAAGCTTGTCATTGATCCCGATACTGGGATTATTGTGCAATCTTTATCTGATGTCGGAACTGGGTGTAACAAACTGGCTGCGGTTTTTGATCTGGCTAATGGTGGGGCTGTTGATTTATTTTTCATACGGATTCCGCCATTCACGGCTTACCCGGACTTAAATTCGGCATCATGCTCACAGAATTAACCTGGTACATCATTCTGATTCTCATTTTCTCCGGATTTATCGTCGGGTTTATCAATACCCTGGCGGGTGGTGGCACCATTATTTCGCTCAGTCTGTTTATGTTTTTGGGCATGCCTCCCACCCTGGCCAACGGAACCAACCGCGTTGCCGTGGTGATGCAGACGCTGACGAGTTCGCTGGGGTTCCGGCGCCACCAGGCATTGGATATCCGGAAAGTAACCATCCTCGGAATCCCCACGGTAATCGGTTCGCTGATCGGCACCTGGATCGCTGTGGATATCAATGCCAAGACCTTTGAGATTATTCTGGCCATTTCCATGATTGTGATGCTGTTTTTTGTGATTTACAAACCATCACGCTGGCTCAGTGGCAAGGAAAGTCTGATCAACAAAAAGTCTTCTCCGCTCCTGCTTTTCATTTTCTTTCTGATTGGGATATACGGCGGGTTGATCTATGTGGGCGTCGGGTATTACCTGATTGCCGCGGCTGTGCTGGGAGCAGGGTATGATCTGATGCGGGCCAATGCCGCCAAGGTATACATCGTGTTGCTGTATGTGCCGTTTACACTGATCATTTTCATGGCCCATGGGGAGGTGAACTACCAATACGGATTGATCCATGGTATCGGCAATGTAGCCGGAGCCTGGATTGCCACACGCTTTGCCGTAAACTGGGGCGTAAATTTCGTACGCTGGGTGTTGGTGGTGGTGGTGGTTTTGGTGATTTTGCAGACGTTTGGGGTGGTGGATGTGAGGGAAGTGTTAAAAATAGTGACGCGTGACGCGTGACGCGTGACGAGAGAAGTTGATAGTTGAT
>CAYLTH010000120.1:0-9163 GCA_964386485.1 uncultured Bacteroidales bacterium
CGATATTTCCGCTCATGGCTTCCCAGTTTCCATCGAAGGCAATCCCGATTAATTCACCATTTCCGTTCATGACACCACTTCCGGAGTTTCCGCCGGTAATATCATTAGTGGTAATAAAGCACACTCTCAGATCATCGCCTGAACCATACT
The DNA here is from genome assembly GCA_964386485.1 of uncultured Bacteroidales bacterium. Lineage (GTDB taxonomy): Bacteria > Bacteroidota > Bacteroidia > Bacteroidales > CAIXZF01 > CAIXZF01. Next base: position 151 of record CAYLTH010000120.1, read on the forward strand.
GACCGAAGTCTTTTTTCTCATACAATTCCTTCAGTTTTGCAGGAACGATGAATTCTTCATTCGTTGGATCTTCTTTTTCGATAATCCCGCTCAGGTTGGTATAGAAATTATATTCGACAGCATCAGCCGGAACATAATCAAGTACACTGCCATAGGTAAAGCGCATGGTGGAATTGGCATCCGGATAGAACTTTTTATCCGGCTGCATTTCGCGGAGACCAGCGAGAAACAAGCGTTCGCCTTTGGCCTGAGCCCGACGGAAACTGCCAGCTGACATCTGGATATTCATCATAAACGGATAAACGCTGTTCATGATCTGGAAAACGGGATCTTTATCCAGGGCTTTGAAGGAAGGTTTGTCAAGGAATTTGTTCACTTTTTCTTCGGAAGCAAACATACTTTTGGCGAAAACATCGGCAGCCCATTTGTTGACATCACCTTTATATTTCTTTTCGATTTTCGCAAAAATATCGGGTTGTTGATCTGCCGGCATTTCTTTTCTGCAGATTTCGTACATGGCAGCCAGAATTTTCTGATCAGTGGCAGCATTGAAATCCTTGTAGAATGCCTTCACCCCTTCGCGAAGATCTTTTGTAAAGTTTTCGAGGCTTTCTTTTCCGGCTGATTTTTCGAGTGCGGAATGAAGTCCGGTAAATTGTTGGGAATAGCCAATGATTTCTGCACCTCCAAAGGCACCCAGTGAAAGATACAGCGCCTGGTTCATCATTTTTTTACGTTCACCGATAGCGGTACCGATTTCTTTGAGTGCATTCCCGTATTTCTTTTCCCTGGCCGGATCGGCATTTGCCCATTTCTGGAAATCGTTTTCCAGTTCCAGTTTTTTATCATAAACTTTAAGTCTCTTCAGACCGCGGCTTTCTCCGATAAAGTTTTTCCAGGAATTGGCATAGGAAGCATATTTTGAAGCATATTTAATCTGGGTTGCCTTATCAGCATCCATATCTTCCTTCCAGATTTCAAGTTTTTTACCCAATAGTTTAATCAGCAGAGGATTAAGGGTTTCCAGTGTCATATTTACACCATAGGAAGTCATATACCGCTGAGTTGTACCCGGGTAGCCCATAATCATGGCAAAATCATTTTTCTGAACCCCTTTGAGCGATACAGGAAGATGATGCTTTGGTTTAAAAGGAACATTTTCTTTGCTGTAGTCAGCCGGATTTCCATCTGTGCCGGCATAAATGCGGAAAACACAGAAATCACCGGTATGACGGGGCCACATCCAGTTGTCGGTATCTCCGCCGAACTTTCCGATTGAGGATGGGGGAACACCTGCCAGACGAACATCTCTGTATGTCTGATAAACAAAGAGATAATATTCATTGCCGGCAAAAAAGCTTTTCACGACAGCCTGATATTTCTCACTTTCAGAAGCTTCTTTGGATAAGGCAGTTGTAATTTCTTTAATTTTTGCAGAACGGTCTTTATCCGACAATGTATCAGATAAACCACCCAATACCTTTGCGGTTACATCATCCATTCTCACAAGGAAGCTAACTTCCAGACCTTCGCAAGGGAGTTCTTCTTCCATTTTCATGGCCCAGAATCCATTGGCGAGGTAATCGGAGTTTACCGAGCTGAGTTTTTGAACTGCATCATATCCGCAATGGTGGTTGGTAAACATCAGTCCTTTATCAGATACAATCTCTCCGCTGCAGAAATATCCGTCGGGAGCACTTCCTTCACCCAGACCCACAATGGCATCTTTCAATGAGGAGTTGTTGATATTGTAGATTTCCTGAGCAGTAAGCCGAAGACCCATTTTCTGCATATCTACGTAATTAAGTCTTTCGACGAACATCGGAAGCCACATCCCTTCATCGGGAACACCTGCAAATGACTTCAGACCAAGGATCACCAGGGTGATCAGAGCGAGTAGTTTTTTCATAATGTTAGTTTTGATAAAAAGTAAGAACAATTCAGGATTAATTTAGTTTGGCAGCCAGATTTTTCATTTCGGTATAAGCCGAAACACCATCATACAGGATATGATAAACTGCTTCTGTAATGGGCATTTCGAGGTCAAGTTTGTTTTTAATTTCCTGAATGCCTTTAACCGCATAATAGCCTTCTGCCACCATTTTCATTTCGATTTTGGCAAAAGCAGGCGAATATCCTTTCCCGATCAGATGCCCGAAAGTCCGGTTCCGGCTAAACTGGGAATAGGCGGTTACGATGATATCCCCGACATAAACAGAATCGTTGATATCGCGTTTTACAATATTTATTTTATCGAGAAATGCGCGGACCTCCCGTATTGCATTGACGATGAGCACACTTTGAAAATTATCGCCATAGCCCAATCCGATACAGATTCCGTTTGCAATGGCCATGATATTTTTAAGAACCGCGGCATATTCAACGCCCATTACATCATTGGTTTCCGAAATTTTCATGTAACGGGAACCCAGACGGGATGAAAAAGAAGAGGACTTCACCGGATCCCGGAAAGCAATAGTCAGGAATGACAGTCTTTCCATTGCTACTTCTTCGGAATGGCAGGGCCCGGCAATGATACCGATATTTTGCGGGTCGACGCCAAAAACGTTTGTAAAATATTCACTTACAATGAGATGATATTCAGGGACAATTCCCTTTATTGCGGAAATAATCGTTTTCCCTTTCAGCAATTCAGGATTAATTCCTTTCATGGCATCATGCAAAAAGGCGGCAGGAATGGCAAAAACCAGGTGTGTAGCATCCCGGATAACCGTTTCAAGGTCGGTTGAAATGTCCAGTCGACCCGAAGGCAATTCGAGGTAACTCAGGTAATTTGGATTGCGGTGATAATCGCGGATATGGGCAGCTGCTTCTTCATGGCGAACCCACCAGCCAACCCGTTCTTCATTATCAAGCAATACTTTAATCAGAGCAGTTCCCCAGCTACCACTCCCAATAACAGCTACTTTATCAGACATGATGATTATTTGGTAAGTCCAAGTACTTCAACACCTTGCTTGAAATCGATATCAACAGGTATTTTGGCAGATTTGATTTTTTCGAGTTCAGCCTGAAGTCCGGGTCTGATCACGCTGTTTTTGGTTAAATAATCAACCGCTTTGGCATAGTCGCCATCTCCTTCAGTCATGATTACTTTTGCAGCCCAATCGTTTACAGCTTGTTTCATTTTCGCCATATCCACTTTATACTTACCATCAGCTGTGCGACTGAAAGCATTATTGTCTTCGAAATAATTGAAACACATCATATTGGCTTTTCCATGTGATGAGGCAACTCCGAAACGTACCGAGCGGAAAATCCCTGCCAGAAAAGTTACATAGCAATCCTCCACACTCAGATCTTTGATCTCACCGGCTTCGATCAGCCAGCTGACCAGGAACAATCCAAGAACATCAGCTTTGGCTTCTTCAAAAGAGGAATATGTTTCTTTCAGAGCCGTTTTTACAGGTCCTTTTCCTGTGATGGTATTTTTAATACCCAGACCATGGGCCACTTCATGGAACATGACATTGTTGAAGAATGCATCGAACTTAACATTGGGCAATTGAGCAGGATCCATCAGAACATTGGCAATGGGAAGCAGGACATTGTCGAATTTGGCTTTCATGGTATTTTTGAGCTGCAGCCTGCGCGAACCTTTTTCGAGTTGCACCTTCTCATCATTAGGCAGGTTGATGGCGATGGTTTTTGAACCGGAGTTGGAATGACCGGCATAATAAACAATTTCATAAGCGTTTAAATCAGAGCTGCTTCCGGGCACTTCTTTTTTATATTTTGCATCAACCGGTAGTTGTGTCTGAAGTTTGGGAAGCAGAGAACTGAATTTTTCGAGTTTTTTACTCCATTCTTTATCTTTAATCAAAACAGATGATTCAAAGGCTGTTTTGTATCCAAAGAGCTCATCTTCATAATTTTCGATCGGACCTACAACAAAATCAATTCCATTGGATTTCATATCCATCCAGGCCATATCACTGGCAAAATAATCATCCTTCAAAAGCGCATCGGCACGGAGGGTCAGATACTTTTTAAGACCCGGATCATCTGCCAGAGCGGCTGCTTTCAACAATAATTCCGAAGCTTTTTTAATCTGATCAGGCCAGACTTCATGGTACCATATTGTTTTCAGGCTTCCGTCTTCATTTCTGCGCAAAATTGTATACTGACTTGTTTTATCCGGATTCGAATAAGCATCAAATTCTTCTTTGGTCATATCCCCAGGATAGAAATTGGCTCCTTTTGGTTTTTCACCAAAACCATCAACAAAGGGGAGATTTCCGTTTAAACGTTCCCATGGACCATAGTTGATGGCAAACAGTTTTTTATAATCTTCATTTTTTAGTAAAGGCTGCAGCGAATCCTGTTTGCCAAATGCCTGATCCCAGTAAAGATCATCCATGATCTGAGCGATCTCTATCAAAACGGGCAGCAGTTTTTTCTCATTCGCAGTTAGCTTCGAGAGGTCGGCTGTCAGGGTTACCTCGATATATTCTTTTACTTTTTCAGCAACAAGACTGTCATTATTCATTTTTCCTTTGTTATCCGTTTCTGATTTTTTATTGCCGGTATTGCAGGATACTCCGATAACAAGCAGTGCAGAAAGCAGGAAGAGTTGATGTAAATATTTCATTTTCAATTGTTTTAAAGAAGACGGCAAAATTACAAATTCCAATTCAATAAGCCACAAAAAAAATATGTGGACGTATCTAAAAATATTCGATTAATAATTTGCTTTGTATCTTCATTTGCCCTACCTTTCACGGTTCTAATTTTCTGAAAACTTTATCCATAATCCTTATCTTCATGAAAAGGTTTACCCAGCCCCTTGCATTTGTTCTAATCAGTTTGCTTTGGATTTCCAATGCAATGAACAGCAGTAGTCTAATGGCCCAGAGTCCTCAAATTTCAATCAGTCCTGATACAGTTCATGCGTGGTTGAATACCTGTGGTGATTCGACAACACAAACCCTCAGTATAACCAACAATGGCAGTAGTCCGTTGTTATTCAACATCTTACAATCCGGATCATTTACTGAAGGATTTGAGGATGGACTTTCGAACTGGAATAAAACCGGAACCTGGGGAACCACCACAGCCTCGGCATACGAAGGTCTATATTCGGTTACAGAAAGCCCCGGAGGATACTACCCGAATAACTGGAGTAATTACATCGTCATGAAGGATTCGATGATCATAACAGACAAGGACAGTGCTATTCTGAGCTTTTATGAGCGCCATTTTCTGGAGTGTAATTATGACTATCTTTATGTACAACTCAGTGTTAACAATGGGGCTTTTGTTAATCTTGGGAATCAGACTTGTTCGAACAGTGTCTGGACAAACCGTCAGTACAATCTTTCCAGCCTGGTGAACAACGGGGATTATATTAAAATACGATTCTTCTTTTATAGTGATTATTCATATACATTTGACGGGGTTTACATTGATAAGATTCGTTTGGGCGGAGTTGGCAGTATGGTTTCATGGATGTCGTTGCCGGTTACCCTTGGTATAGTGCAGCCGGGAGAAACGATGAATCTGGATATGATTTTCCACTCCCTGCTTAAAAGTGGTTTATACAGCAGTCTGTTAAGAATCCAGACGAATGACCCGAACCTTCCAGTGGTAATTGTTCCGTTTTACCTTCATTTTGACGGGTATCCTGTAATGGGTGTAGTGGAGGATTATCTTGATTATGGCGAAATTATGCAAAATACCACCTTGAAGGATACCGCCTATATTACCAATACGGGATGTGATGTGCTGGTTGTAAGTTCGATATATTCAGATCAGCAGGAATTCACTCCGCTTATAACAACATTTACGCTTGCACCGGGGCTTCAGAAAGCAATCCCTGTTGAATTTCATCCAACTGTTGCCGGAACATATGAAGCCGGGATCTATTTTGAATCCAATGATACGATTATTGGCTCTTCCGTTCCCGTATTTACTGTTGCCGGAAGTAGTTTTGCAGCACCTGAAATCAATACGGAGCCTGATACCATATTTATAACACTGAGTTGTGGTGATTCTACCACTGTTCCGGTCACCATAAGCAATGCCGGAGGTTCGGATCTGCATCTGCAGTTATCGGTTAATACGTCAACAGATGGATTGGTTTTGTATTACCCGATGGATGGTTCTGCCAACGATCAGAGCGGGAACAACCTGAATGGAACGATCTATGGAGCAAGCCCGGCACCCGACCGGTTGAACAGGCCCGGGATGGCACTTTCTTTCGACGGAATCAATGATTATATTGATGTCCCGGATGCAGTTTATTTCAACGGGAATTTTACGGTTACCACCTGGGCCAATGAAACCGCCTACAATGTGATGTCGCGGCTTTTTGATTTTGGTAATGGCCCTGCAAACAACAATGTACTTGCGTGCATGTCGAATGGGACAAACGGAACTTTTTTCGGGGAAATATATTTAAATAATTACAGTGGCGGTAAAATTATGAGTCCGGCCAGCATCCCGCTCAACGAATGGGTAAATCTGGCTTTTGTTTATGAATCCGGACAAATCCGCTTATACAAAAACGGACAACTCTGGGGAAGTGGTTCATCTTATTATACTCCGCAGAATGTTATCAGGACCATTAACTACATTGCCAGGAGCAACTGGGCTACAGATGGATATTATCAGGGTAGTATTGATGATTTCCGGATCTATAATTATGCATTGGATGAAACAGAACTAAACAATGTTTATTCAAATCAGTCACTCTGGTTAACTGGTGAAACAATACAGGATACGCTGGAACCCGGTGCATCTCTGGTTACTGAAATTGGCATTAACACATCAGATCTTTTTGCAGGATCGTATAGTGGTCAGATTGTTTTATCAAGCAATGATCCGCTAAACCCAACGATGATAATTCCTGTATTTCTGACAGTTACCGGACAACCGCATGGTGAAATTCAGGCCGGACCACTCCAGTTTGATACCATTATGCAGTATACGGTTACTGAATCATACTTTAAACTTTACAATCATGGATGTGACAGCCTGTATATCTATAATTATTTCTGTTCAGTACCTGAGTTTACTATTCCGGTTTTGGTTGAAACTCCATATATTCTGCCTGGAGATTCTGTCGGAATCCCGGTTTATTTTCATCCGCAGGATCCAGGATATTTCGAAGGCATTATTACGCTGGAAACCAATGACGGGGTTTTTAACATTGCGGTGGAAGGTTATGCAAGCGGAGCGCCGGGAATTGGATTTAATCCCGAAAGCCTTACAGCCAATTTTCAGGAATGCGACCAAAGCTCCATACAGAATCTCACCATCTCCAATACGGGTTTAATGGATCTTACCTGGCAGGCGAATGCCGGTTCCGGTGCCGGAACAGCACTTGGGTTTAGTGATTACGGGCAATGGGTGAGTCTGGGGAATCTGGGAGCCATGCCCGATCAGGGAACTATCGAATTCTGGCAGTGGAGCAGTGCTCTTGTAAATTACAATAATAGTTTCTGCACCAATGGTTTAGGATATTATCAGGGAAATAAAGGAATTCGTTTTGAGGAAAATCAGTATGGGGAATTTGGCGTCGTTTTTGGCGATGACAATTCAAATTACTCTGGCTATAATCTCACTTACAATCTGCCAATAAATTCATGGCATCACATTGCAGTAAGCTGGGATAAGAATTCGAACCAGGTGTGGACTTATTTCGACGGGAATGTTGTTGTTGAGGGTGATTATTGCGATAACTGGGCAACACAATGGACCGAAGCCTACATTGGGGTTGGCTGGGCCGACTGGCGCTGGTGGAACGGGATGATTGATGAATTCAGAATCTGGAATACAATTCGCACCCAGGCGGAAATCCAGAATTATATGACCAAAAGTTTCTCAGGCAATGAGAGCGGACTGATCGGCTATTGGGATATGAATGAAGGATCCGGGAATATGGTTTATGACAAGACTCCAAATAATCATGACGGAAATTTCTCGGGAGCCGCCTGGTCAGAATCAGAGGCTCCGATTCAATCCTTTGTTACGGTAGATCCGACATCGGGGACTCTTGCTCCGGGTGATGAAATCATTCTTCAGGTAGGTTTCAATGGAACAGGCTATAATTCAGGGAATCATCCGGGTGAAATCGGATTTTTAACAAATGATCCCCAACACCTTAACTATGTTTATCCGGTAAGTATGACCATTGACGGAAATCCGGAGATCACGGTTATTCCTGCTGAATTGAATTTTGGGGATGTCATGCAGAATACATCAAAAACCGATTCCCTGCTCGTTACAAATACGGGTTGTAAGGAACTGATTATTTCCGAAGTCATTCCTTCTAACTTAATATTCACCTTTCCTGAATTACCCATGGCCATCCCTCCGCATGATTCAGCCTACCTGAAAATTGTTTTTGGTTCTCCGGATGTGGCAAATTACTGGGATATCTTTACGCTGCTGACAAATGATGAAAATGTAGACCTGACATTGGAGGGGAATTCCGTTTCATCACCGCATATTGTTGCAGATCCTTCCTATATTGATGTATGGGTGCCTTGCAATGATTCTGTTATGGTACCGGTAACCCTTACGAATGAAGGGGGTAATGAATTATTTATCCAGATAGGAGAAATTAATGTTACTGCCGGATCCGGTACTCCGCAATTGCCTGAATGCACGCCAAATGCATACAGTCATTGCTGTGGTATCGGAACATACAGGGTCAACCTTGCAGATATAGACAACTGGACTCAGGCAAATACCGGGTATTATGCAGATTATTCTGCAGAACAGTACACCCTTTTATCGGCCGGTTCTACGTATACCCTCAATATTGAGACTTCTGGTGATTATACCATGGATGCATATGCCTGGATCGACTACAACAACAACACCATCTTTGAGGAAGGAGAGTTGATCATGAATTCTCAGGACATGTTTATTTACCATTCTGCCAGTTTTACCGTACCTGACTGGGCTGTAAAGAATGTTCCCCTTCGGTTGCGCGTAGGCTCCGATTATTATGGTTCTGACTGGTTAACATCCTGTAATGAGCCGA
>CAYLTH010000121.1:0-2524 GCA_964386485.1 uncultured Bacteroidales bacterium
CCATCAAACAAAAAGCGGATAGTTCTGCCGCGTGAAGTGGTATTATCGATTACTTCAGCAACCAATGAATCATCATCCCCGAAATAGAGTTTATTCCCGATCCTGATTTTACGGGCAGGGTCGACGAGGACATCCCATAAACGACTTTCCCGGTTCAGTTCCCTGAGCAGAAATACTTCGATTTTTGCACCGGTTTTCTCCTTTTCTCCATATAAACGGGCGGGAAACACTTTGGTGTTATTTAAAATAAAGACATCGCCATCATTGAAATAATCCAGCACATCCTTAAATGTAGCATGTAAAATCGTCTGATCCTTACGGTTTAGAATCATTAGCTTGGATTCGTCCCTGTTTACAGAAGGATGATCGGCAATAAGTTCAGGGGGCAGGTAGTATCGAAACTGCGAAAGCTTCATAGTTTAGAATATATATTAGTGTTAATTCAACGTTAAACGCTGAAAAAAGTTTGCAAAAATAGATAATTTTTGTGCATTTGTCAATATCCGGCCATCCAAAATCAGGCCAAAATCAAACAAAAACCGCTTAATTTCAATAAAGATACAACAAAAAAAGGGCAAAGTCAATGGGAAAATGACATCCGGTTCAGCAAATCGCTTTTTTAATGGTTCACCACGAACTTTTTAACCGTTTCATTCTGAACGCGCAGAAAATAAACTCCTGACTTTAAATCACTGATATTAATAACATTAACAGTGTTATCCTGTAAGATCCCATGGCGTACTTCGAGACCGATCAGGTTGAAAACGAAAAATTCCTGATTCTTACCGATATTGGTACATTCCACGTTTACAGAATTCCGGGCAGGATTCGGAAACAAGCGAATTCCCTTGTCAGGTTTTGGGGCTTTGTCATCCAGGCCGACAGACCAGTTCCCGCAGGGGGTAGTTGATTGTTGAAAGTATCCTCTGATTTTATCAATCCGTTGCTGAGTCACACTCAAACTTGCAAATGCATTGGTATCTGCATAATTTCTCCCGTAAACCATGGCCAGATCGAGGGATTGAACTTGTCCTTGTGCGATAGAAAAAGGGCCAATAGCACCCAATCCACGGGTATCTGCCGGCACATTACCAGCCTGACCTTCAGTCCAGTATGGGCCACTCCCACCAGCACCGGTTGAAAAACCGGCAGGTTGAATCCCATTGGTTCCCCAGTTACAGGGATCTGAATCATAGGGATACAGAAAATTGCAATCCGGGCCGGTAGCTCCGGCAGCGGGATGACCCGAGCCTCCATACGAAAAGTGCACTCCGTCAAGCCAATGACTGTTTAAATAGTATAAAAACTCCTCCGCAATTGTCGGATCATGCATCGGGCCTGTTAATGAATTGTAAAGTTTATTGAACCCCGTTAATCCAATCCGTTCATTATCAATTACATTATCCCCAAAATTAGTGCCATTCACAGCAAAACCACAATTAATCATGGTACCCGGAACATAAGCAGGATTATCCAAACTGTCGGGTTGAAGCAATGGGCCGCCTAAAACGGTAAATGCCTGCATCGGTGGATTTTGTCCGTAACCCGCATTGCTGGCATTTCCATCGAAATTTCGTCCATTATACGCATAAAATGAACTTCTTGCCACATCCGAACCCATGTAATCATCCCATGAAAATCCTAAATCCGGATCAACATACAAGCCAATGGCACAATCGAAATAATCGAAATTTGACCGGTTAATTATGTCGTAGTGATAAAAGGTTGTAAACATCAGTGCAGAATCCATCGGACAATCAAAAGCATAGGCCATACCTCTGATTTCGAACTTCATATTCAAAGAACTCAGTCCAATGGTGGGTAATTGGTCATCGTTGAAAATAAAGTAAATGGCCTGGTCTCCCAATATTTCAGGATAATCGCCTTGCAGCGGATTGTATATCCCGTCATTGTTGAGATCTTTAAACGGTGCGAGTTTTGGCAATTGCCCATTCAGGGTATCCCCATTACCCGGCCATCCTGCAATTGCCGGAATTGGCGTATATCCGGGTTGATTCCAGTGATTGTTATGATACTGAACCTGCGTCCTGGTAAGTTTCCAGACCTTGTTCCAGGTTTGTGGATAAGTCCCTGTGTAATTATTGGAAACAGGTCCGGGCTGGAATTCCTCATTTGTGAGTGTGCCACCCGATAAATGCAATTGGTTTAGAATATCTACCCCCGCAAACCAAAGACTATAATTAAAAATGGTCCCTAACCCGGATTGTTTCGGAACCCGGTAATAAGAACCATCATTCGGGGTGGAGAAAAGTGTCCCGTCACAATTAATTTTTGCTCCTACATTATTGATATCCAGGGTATCATTCCCGACAGGAACCGGATTTTGTCCAATCAAAGAAATCGTTGAAGACAGAAAGGTGAAAATAAGCGGAAGGAGTACTTTTGTTCTCATGGTTTGATTTTTTAATAAATGTAGTTCATCCGGATACCTGAAGCAATGGAAATTCAGGCAAAGGATGTATCCGGTCAGGGAACGGTAAAAACAAAGAACCTGTCAGTCATA
>CAYLTH010000121.1:2624-4058 GCA_964386485.1 uncultured Bacteroidales bacterium
GATTTTGATTTTGTGATCATGGTAAACCTCCGTTTTAAAAGTGATTGATTAAAATGATTGCTGATGGGTAAGGGATATGAAAGGTCGATCTGCTGCATGAGAACACCCATATATTCTGCAGCCCGGGTCCCGGCACGGAGGACTTCGCGATCAGCCAGATATTCGTGTACTTCCTGTAATGAATTGTGGTACAGCCAGGAAAAAGGATTGAACCAGAAAAATGCTTTAAAAACTTCGGCAATCACAAGGTCGAGGCTGTGCAACTGACGGATATGAGCCAGCTCATGGCTCAGAATTACATTTTTCCGGATGTCATCCGTTTGTTTTGCATCCAGAAAAATCCAGTTAAAAAAGGAGAATGATGAAGGGACATCAGGATTCACAAACACATTCAGGGGGGCTTCTGTTAAATGGCCGGACATTCTTCTGATCCGGATCAAACGGAAAATATTATATAATAATCTGAATATGAACACCATAACAATGGCTAAGTAGATCCACATCACCACTTCTTCCATACTAATCTGTAAAGCTTGAGGAACATCCGAACCGGAAGAAGTCACACTCACTTCTCCAAGCTGAAAGGAAACAGCCGGAATGGGTAAAACCGTTGAGGGAAAGCTTATAAAAGGAAGCACAGCCGACAAGGCCATTGTTGCCAGTAAATAAAATCGGTTGAAACGATACCAGGTTTCATTCTTTAACACCAGCCGGTAAAAGGCATAAAAAACAACCAAAAACAGGGATGCTTTCAAAAAATATAAAAACAGCGGGCTCATGCCTTTCCTCCTTTCTTATGTTCATTTTCAAGGGCCTCTTCCATCATCCGGCGGATTTCTTCCATATCATCGCGACTAAGCCGTTCCTCGCGTGTAAAAAAAGAAGCCAGCGATTTATAAGAGTTATCAAAATAATTCGCCATAAAATTCCGGAAATAGGTGCGGGTATAATCCTTTTTTGAAATCAGCGGAAAATACTCATAGGTCCGGCCATATGCCTTGTGATCTACAAAACCCTTTTGTTCCAGGATTCTTATAATAGTGGACACGGTATTGTAGGCAGGTTTCGGTTCCGGCATCTGTGCCAGTAAATCATGGATAAAGCCTTTTTGGATTTCCCACAAAACCTGCATTACCTGTTCCTCCCCTTTGGTCAGCTCTTTCATAAATCAGTATTTCAACTAAAACGCACAAATATACAACTATATTTTTAGTTATGCAACTAAAAACTTATTCAAAGCCATAAAAAAAGAGTATCGTTCTATTTTACTGATACTTACGCATTTGCATTTTTTGTATATTCTGAAAATATTTTTGTATTTTTGATGACGATTTAAGCCATGTTATACCAGATATTTCCTCCATCCGAAATTTTAAAACCATTTATCCGGTTTTATTGGGTAATGGAATCAGACAGCAGAATTGTACAACCGGG
>CAYLTH010000121.1:4158-9113 GCA_964386485.1 uncultured Bacteroidales bacterium
GCTATTATGATCAGGCGCATTTCAACCATGAATTCCGGGAATATACAGGGAGTAATCCTTCTCATACGCTGACCACATGCAGCACCCAATCCGACTTTTTTCTTCAGGTATAGAGAATGTCTGTTTTTTACAAGTTCAGGATGATCAGGGTCGGTAGTTTTGCCCTATAATTTAAAAAATTAAAAAAATGAGAAAATTAGTTTCATTCTTCGAGATTCCGGCTGAAGATTTTCAGCGGGCAGTAGCGTTTTACAGCCGTGTATTTGGCATTGATATCACAGTTTTTGATTGTGGAGAAACAGAAAAAATGGGCTTCTTCCCTGGTGAAGAAGGAGCCATTTCCATGGCAGACGGGTTCCGTCCTTCAGCCGATGGTGTTCTTATCTCGCTGGCAACAGATGATCTTGATTCAACATTGGTACGAGTCCTTTCAAACCAGGGACAGGTCGTGATTCCGAAAACAGCCATTCAGGCAGAAGGAAAAGGGTATTTTGCCGTATTTATAGATAGTGAAGGCAATAAGGTCGGGTTGCATCAAAAATGATTTTATGTACCTTTGTCGATATGAAGCAATTGACAAAGGTCTCCATTCTTGTACTCGTTATTCTTTTGATGTCGGGCAACGTTTTTCGGTTTGGGACTCCTTTTGAAACCGGCTTGTTTCATCAGCATTTTTTCGAAAACGGGGCCAATTCAAAGGCCGGCGATCTCAATACACACATTCATTTTAATTTAAGCGACACAGATCCCCATCCCGGAACGGATAATGGCGGATCTGTGATTGCTATCGCCAGTACCATGCCGGGAATGAAGACTGATATGATGCCGGAACCACCTGCTTTTGCCATTTACCATCCTCCTAAAGATCAGATAATCTGATATATTATTAGAAATGATCAGGCATTTAACCAGCTTGCTTCATTTCCAAATTTCCAAATTTCCAAATCTCCAAATTTAAAATCTATGACAAAAATCTGGACTTTGCCGACCATTCTGGTGCATTGGTTTCTGGCAGTCTTTTTAATTATCGCCTATATTCTGGGAGGGGAAGAAGAATCCCTCCAACTTCACTCGGCTTTGGGAATCGCCGCCGGGGTATTGATTCTTTTTCGACTGATCTGGGGTGTGATCGGTCCGAAGTACAGTCGTTTCCGTGATTTTCCGATGCGGGTTTCAACACTGACCGCCCATCTGAAAACGATGGGGAAAGCGAAGGAACATGCAGGTCATAATCCACTGGCCTCCTATGTGATGACCGGAATTATGGTCTGTGTACTTCTGGTTACGGCCAGTGGCCTGATGACCCTTAACCCCGGCTGGTTTGGGCTTACATCTGGTGGGGAAGGTGAAGGATTTGGTGAAATCCACGAAGTATTCGTCAATATTCTGCTCATTCTTGTAATTCTCCATTTGATCGGTCTGGCTGCAGATTTTGTTCTGAACCGAAAAACCGGAACTGTAGCGTCGATGTTTACCGGGCGTAAAAACCTGGAAACAGAGCCAGCCCGGCTGAATGCTTTCCAGAAAATCTTCGGTTTAATCTGGTTGCTGCTTCCACTGGCTGTTCTTTACTGGGTTATGAATTCAACAAATCCTGTTTTCCAATCGACAGAAGGAGACAAAACAGAGAATGCGTCGGGCCATGAGGAGGGTGAATCAGAGGAAGATGATGATTAACAAATAGTTTATCATCTGACGATTAACCATTTTTGATGACAGGTGTTTATCTGGATGTAAAACTTATCCGAATGAATACCCCGAATCAAAGCATCCATGCAGGAACAAAAATGGCGGATTTGCTGTTTCACAATCCGTATTTCATGATCCTGCTCGAACATCTGGAAATGAGCCTGGTCGTGCAGGAACGGACCGTTGAACAGCACTGCCAGGCTCATTCCGTTAGTCCTGTCCTTTTTCTGAATTTCGCCCGGCTTTTCAATGGGGAACCAGCTGAGGATCAATTTTCTCTGCAACGGTCTGATATACCAGCCATTGTAAAATATCTGAAACGGAGTCACCAATATTATATTGAAGAGAAATATCCTGATATTCAGGCTGATATACAGGAAATACACCGTTTAAATCCGGAATCCGGAACAGCCATGCTGGAAGATTTCTTTAATGAATACATACGGGAAGTCAGGATTCATCTTGATTATGAGAATGAAGTTGTTTTTCCGCACACATTGAGCCTTTATCAGGTGATTAGTGGTGAAGCGACAGAAATTTACCAGGGGACATATTCTGTTACGGACTACCGTGAACATCACAGTGATATTGAAGAGAAACTCACTGATCTTAAGAATCTGTTGATCAAATACTTACCCATAAAAAATGACCAGGTGAGACGACGCACCCTCTTGTTCAACCTGTTTGAACTGGAATTTGATCTGGCGATTCATTCCAATATTGAGGAAAATATTCTGATCCCTCTGGTTGAAGAAATGGAACAACTGCGAATTACAGGACATGGTACGCACTGATTTACACATTGTTATCATCGAACCCTCGGCAATAATCCGGGAAGGGATACAGCATGTTTTGTCGAAATCAGGGCATTTCTCCCGGCTGAGCAGTTTGCAAAGTCCTGAAAACCTCTTCGCCATACATCACCCTGAAGTGGTCATTATAAATCCGCAATTGGTTCAGAATCAACAAAAACAATTCCAACAAATCCAGAAAGAACTTCATCAGACCCGGTGGATCGGACTGGTGAGCAATTTGTTTGATCCGTCCTTGCTGGCGATGTTTGATGCGATTTTATCGGTTCATGATACCGAACAGACTATCCTTGATGCGATTTCCCGACTTCAGTTGAACCGCGAAGAAAACCGCGAGGATGAAATATTAAGTGAGCGAGAAACGGATGTCCTTCGGCTTCTGGTAAGCGGTTTATCGAATAAAGAAATCGCCGATAAACTCAATATCAGTGCCCATACCGTCATTTCGCACCGGAAAAACATCTCGCAGAAAACGGGAATAAAATCCTTATCCGGACTGACAATTTATGCTGTGGTGCAGAATATCATCTCCCTGAAATAGGGTCGTATAAAATAAAAATGCCACTTTTTCGTCTGATATGAGAATTCCGGCTTAATTTTGATTCCGGTAAACTCATTTTGAATGTTGACTGCCCTAAGCTTGTCGTACACACGGCGCAAAACCAGAATAGTACATATCGGAGATGTTCCGATGGGCGGGAAATATCCCATCCGGGTTCAATCGATGACCAACACACCGACTCTTGACACGCAGGCGACGGTAAATCAATGCATACGATTGATTGAAGAAGGCTGCGACTATGTAAGGATAACTGCACCGGGTGCGGCGGAGGCTGAAAATCTCCGGATTATCAAGGATAAAATCCGGAAAGCCGGATTCAAAACACCCCTGATTGCCGATATCCATTTTAAACCCGAAGCAGCCCTGATTGCTGCCCGTTTGGTTGAAAAGGTGCGCATTAACCCTGGAAATTATGCCGACAAAAAGAATTTCCTGAAACGGGATTACACAGATATTGAATACAAGTCAGAACTGGAGCGCATTTCGGAACGGCTGTTCCCGCTATTGCAGGTCTGCCGCGAAAACGGAACAGCCATTCGCATCGGTGTCAACCACGGCAGTCTTTCCGACCGGATCATGAACCGCTATGGCGATACTGTAGCGGGAATGGTAGAAAGTGCGATGGAATTCGCCCGGATTTGTAATCAATCCGGCTTCCATGAACTGGTCATTTCCATGAAATCAAGCAATATCCGGACCATGATTCAGGCAAACCGCCTCCTGGCCTTTCAACTGGATGCAGAAGGAATGGAATATCCTCTGCATCTGGGTGTTACTGAAGCAGGTGATGGTGACGACGGGCGCATCAAATCGGCTATGGGAATCGGGAGTCTGCTTGAAGACGGCATAGGCGATACGATCCGGATCAGTCTTACCGAAGATCCTGTAAATGAAATACTTCCGGCTAAAGACATTGTCAGACGGTACAAACAAGTACCCAAGGGTATTGTGTTGAATAACAATACATTAACTGCAACAAAACAGGTTTCACAAGTCGTTGGGCTGATTGGCGGCAATCAACGTACAGCCGTTATTACCTCCTGTACCGGAATTGCGGGTTTAAAATGCCATTATTTTTCCAATCCTGAAATACGGCCGGATTATTTATTTAATTCGTTCAATATCCGCAAAATAGAGCATCCGGATTGTGTGGATGAAATCGAGTTGTTACACCACCAGAAGAATCCTGACAAAAATCCCATTGCCCTGCTCAGTGTTGAAGAATACCAGAACTCCTGTCCCTTACAAAACTCGGTGCTGATGGTCAGGCTCGAAGAAACAGATTGTCAGGATGAACGTCTGGCTCCTCTTTTAAATGATCCGGCAGTGATATTCATACTGGAAAGCCGGCTACCGGCCAGTGCTGGCGGAGTGGTTCATCAGTTCAGGCGAATAATTCATGCCTTAAGGACTATGAAATGTACACGACCGGTTGTAATCCGGAGGTCTTATGCTCAGTTGCATCCGGATCTTGTCCAGCTTTATGCAGCGATTGAATTCGGGAGTATCCTGACCGACGGATTGTGCGACGGGATCTGGCTGGATGCTGATCCGAAAGGATCCTGCAAGTTCCCGGCCCGGACAGCATTTGATATTCTTCAATGCAGCGGCAATCGGATTACGCGTAACGATTACATAGCCTGCCCTTCATGCGGTCGGACACAATTTGATATTCAAAGCGTATTGAAAGAAGTCAGAAACAAAACATCTCACTTAAAAGGACTTAAAATTGCGGTCATGGGCTGCATCGTGAACGGACCCGGCGAAATGGCCGATGCGCACTTCGGCTACGTCGGGGCCGGTTCAGGAAAAGTGAATCTCTACAAGGGTAAGGAATTGATTTTAAAGCAGATCCCCGAAAAAGAAGCAATCGATGCCTTGTTGGATTTGAT
>CAYLTH010000122.1:0-8856 GCA_964386485.1 uncultured Bacteroidales bacterium
GAATTAATCGGGATTGCCTTCGATGGAAACTGGGAAGCCATGAGCGGAAATATCGCCTTTGAATCCGATCTGCAACGCACGATTTGCGTGGATATCCGTTATGTCCTCTTTGTTATAGATAAATTTGCAGGTGCAAAAAATCTTATTAACGAATTGACACTCAGGAGATAATATTTTTTTCTGCCATTTTAGCAGTTATTTTGTATTTTTGTACGGCCTGACAGATGAATTACACTGTCAGGCCGTTCTCTTTTACCATGGATACTCAAGCTATAAAACAACGATTTGGTATTATCGGGAATTCCCCTGCCCTTGAAAGGGCTATCGATATTGCCTGGCAGGTTGCTGCAACCGATATAACTGTTCTCATTACAGGAGAAAGCGGTACCGGGAAAGAAGTTTTTCCGAAAATCATTCATCAGATGAGTCCGCGGAAACATGGACCTTATATTGCCGTTAACTGTGGCGCTATTCCCGAAGGAACCATCGATTCTGAACTGTTTGGTCATGAAAAAGGATCTTTTACCGGTGCCCATGAAGCCCGTAAAGGATACTTTGAAGTAGTGAGCGGCGGAACAATTTTTCTGGATGAAGTAGCCGAACTCCCTTTATCAACTCAGGTGCGTCTGCTCCGGGTGCTCGAAACCGGTGAATTTATGCGGGTCGGTTCATCCAAAGTTCAAAAGACTGATGTCCGCGTGGTGGCTGCTACCAATGTAAACCTGCTCGATGCCATCGACCAGAATAAATTCCGGCAGGATTTGTACTACAGAATGAGTACAGTGCCCATTTATGTGGTTCCTCTGCGCGAACGGAAAGAAGATGCTTTGCTGCTCTTCCGGAAATTTGCAGCCGATTTTGCCGAAAGCTACCGCATGCCAGTGATAACACTCAGCAGCGAAGCCCGGCATCTCTTTGCCAATTACCGCTGGCCGGGGAATATTCGTCAGCTTAAAAATATCACTGAACAGATTTCCATCATCGAAAAAAACAGGGAAATTTCGGCCGATACACTGATGAAATATTTGCCTGAAGCACGCCAGCCCGATTTACCTGTCCTCTTTAATAAACAAAGCGAGAAATTTCCCGAAATCTCGGAACGCGAAATCCTCTATAAGGTGCTCTTTGAAATGCGCCGCGATTTGAATGACCTGAAAAAAATGGTACTCGAAACCATGCACCAGCCGGGTAATGAAAAAATGGATCATGAAAACCTGATGAGTTCATTGAAAGAATTGTATCAGGAACAAAATAATATCGGTAAACCTGAACAACCCATCCAAATGATTCATTCAATGGATGATGATGAAAATGAGGAATTTATGGAAGGAGAAGTGTTCGAAGAATCCCTCTCCATCCAGAAAAAGGAAGAAGATCTGATCCGGAAAGCATTGGAAAAACACAGAGGAAGACGGAAAAATGCTGCCAAAGAACTGGGCATCTCCGAACGAACACTCTACCGTAAAATTAAAGAATACAACCTCGAATAAGGTATGAAAACAAGGATAGGCTTTTTCGTATTTTTGATTTCTGTTTTCAGCCTGCAATCCTGTGGCGTCTACTCTTTTACAGGCGGAATTATACCTCCCGAAGCCAAAACAGTATCGGTTCTGTATTTTAAAAATAATGCGCCCATCGTTAGTCCAACCCTGAGTCAGAGCCTGACCGATATTGTGAAGGATAAATTCAGTTCGCAGACCAATCTTTCTTTGGTACCCAAAAACGGGGATCTTCATTTCGAAGGCGAAATCACCAATTATTCTGTTCAGCCTGTCGCTATTCAAAGCAATGACCAGGCTGCGCTTAACCGCTTAACGATAACAATTAATGTGCGGTTTACCAATAAATTCGATGAAACCAAAAATTTTGAATCCAACTTTTCCCGGTATGCGGAGTATCCAAGTACCCAGAGTTTGAATACTGTCCAGGATGCACTTATGGAAACCATCAATAAAGAGCTGGCGGATGACATTTTTAATAAAGCAGTTGTTAATTGGTAAACCATCAGATGATGAATAAAAGCGACTTAATCGATCTGGTATTTCAACCGGATAAACTCGATCAGCAAAGCAGTGCTGATCTTCAGGCAGTTATAGCGGAATTTCCCTATTTCCGAACTGCCCGCCTGCTTTATCAGAAAAATCTGCAGATGCTGAAATCCGGGGATGCATCTCAGAATCTGGCTGTTACTGCAATCTATGCAGCCCGGCCTTCTCAGTTACAAGCTTATTTGTCGGCAGGTTTCAGGCTTGTAAAACCAACTTTGAAGAAGAGCAAACAGGATTTGATCATCGAGCGCTTCATTAATGTGAGCCCACGGATGCATGCAGTAAAAGAAACCGAACCCGACCCTTTACCTTCCGGAGATGAAACTGTGGAGGAATTCGATGATCTGGCTACAGAAACGCTGGCCGGTATTTATCTGCAACAAAACAACTTTACAAAGGCAATCTTAATTTATGAGAAATTAATGTTGCGTAATCCCGAAAAAAGCAGTTACTTTGCAGCCCAAATTCAAAAAATCAGAAAAGAAAGTAATTCAATCACTTAAAGTTTTGTCAAATGTATATTCTTGTTTCTGTATTAATCCTGATCGCCTGTGTTCTTCTGATTCTTGTTGTACTTGTTCAGAATTCAAAAGGCGGCGGACTTGCCTCTAATTTTGCAGGATCTAATCAAATTATGGGTGTTCGCAGAACAGCCGATTTCCTTGAAAAAGCTACCTGGACCTTAGCGATTGTATTGCTTGTTCTGAGTATGGTTTCTGTTTTCATTATTCCTCCGGCTCAGACAGGTGGTACTACTGATACCGAACTTCGTGACAAAATCAACAATGCCAAACAAGCTCCTGTACAGGATTATCAGGCTCCTCCTGCTCAACAGGGTCAGCCTGCTCAGGGTCAGCCAGCTCAGACTCAACCTGCTCAGCAAGCTCCGGCTCAACCGGCAGCTCCGGCTAAAAAATAAGGTATCTCATACCCTTTATATAAAAGCTTATTTAAAAGGCTGTCTTAACCGGACAGCCTTTTTTTTGGTGTCAATTTGTCACACGATCTGCCTTTGGCATAATATTCGACTGTTCGACGTCAAATTACACGACACAATCAATTTAATTGTTTAACATAAAAATTTCGAAAAAAAATGGCAAACGTATCCATTAAACCATTGGCCGACCGCGTTTTGGTTGAGCCGGCCGCATCAGAAGAAAAAACCGCTGGTGGCATTATTATTCCTGATACAGCAAAGGAAAAACCACAAAGAGGCTCTGTTGTAGCAGTGGGAACCGGAAAAAAAGATGAACCCATGACCGTAAAAGAAGGCGATGTTGTTCTGTATGGAAAATATGCAGGAACAGAAATCAATGTGGATGGAAAAGATTACCTCATGATGAGGGAAAGTGACATTCTGGCAATTATTTAATCAACCTTAAAATATTTTAAAAATGGCTAAAGACATTAAATTTAATATCGAAGCAAGAGAATCTCTTAAAAGAGGGGTTGATGCTTTATGCAATGCAGTGAAAGTAACACTCGGTCCTAAAGGTCGTAATGTTATCATCGATAAAACTTACGGATCACCTGTAATTACCAAAGATGGTGTTACTGTTGCCAAAGAAATCGAACTCAAAAACGGTATCGAAAACATGGGTGCCCAAATGGTAAAAGAAGTTGCTTCAAAGACTTCTGACGTTGCCGGTGATGGTACTACCACTGCTACTGTTCTTGCTCAGTCTATCGTTACTACCGGTATGAAAAATGTTACTGCCGGTGCCAATCCGATGGATCTGAAAAGAGGTATTGATAAAGCGGTTCTTAAGGTTATTGAACACCTGAAAAAACAATCCAAAGAAGTTGGTGATACCATGGAAAAAATCGAGCAGGTTGCTACGATTTCTGCCAACAACGACAGCTCTATCGGTAAAATGATTGCCAGTGCAATGGAAAAAGTAAAAAAAGAAGGCGTCATCACTATCGAAGAAGCAAAAGGTATCGAAACTGAAGTGAAACTGGTTGAAGGTATGCAATTTGACCGTGGTTACATTTCTCCTTATTTTGTAACAGATACTGAAAAAATGGAAGCTGTTTACGAAAATCCTTTCATCCTCATTTACGATAAAAAAGTAAGTGTAATGAAAGACCTGCTTCCGATTCTCGAAAAAGTAGTTCAGACCGGTCGTGCGCTCATTATCGTTTCAGAAGATGTTGAAAGCGAAGCTCTTGCTACACTTGTTGTTAACAAAATCAGAGGTTCCCTCAAAGTTGTGGCTGTAAAAGCTCCGGGCTTTGGTGACCGCAGAAAAGAAATGCTCGAAGATATCGCCATCCTCACCGGTGGTACTGTTATCTCCGAAGAAAGAGGTTACAAACTCGAAAGTGCTGATCTTTCATACCTGGGTCAGGCCGAAAAAGTTACCGTTGACAAAGAAAACACCACCATCGTAAGTGGTAAAGGTGTAAAAGAAAATATCGAAGCCCGCGTTAAACAGATCAAAGCACAAATCGAATCAACCACTTCCGATTACGATCGCGAAAAACTCCAGGAGCGTCTTGCTAAACTGGCCGGTGGTGTTGCCGTTATTTATGTTGGTGCTGCCAGCGAACTCGAAATGAAAGAAAAGAAAGACCGTTTCGACGATGCATTGCATGCAACCCGTGCTGCTGTTGAAGAAGGTATTGTACCGGGTGGTGGTGTTGCCTATATCCGTGCAATCGAATCAATCCGCGATCTGAAAGGCGACAACGAAGACGAAAAAACCGGTATTGCTATCGTAATCCGCGCTCTTGAAGAGCCTCTCCGTCAGATTGTTGAAAACGCAGGTCTCGAAGGTTCTGTTATTGTTCAGCGCGTTAAAGAAGGAAAAGATGATTTCGGTTACAATGCACGTACCGAACAATTCGAAAACCTCTTCGCAAGCGGTGTTATCGATCCTACCAAAGTAACCAGAGTAGCCCTCGAAAATGCTTCTTCTATCGCAGGTATGCTTTTGACTACCGAATGTGTACTCTCCGAAATAAAAGAAGATAAAAAAGATATGCCAGGTGCCCCCGGAATGGGCGGTATGGGCATGGATTATTAATATCTTCCCACAATTTTTAACAAGCCCTGCCAGTTCTTTGGCAGGGCTTTGTTATTTTTGCCGGAGAATTTTGGTTCGGTTTTTGTAAACGCTATTCAAACAACATCGGTTTTATGAAGAAATTATGCATTTTTTTCCTGGTTCTGTCTGCCTTCAGCCTGTCAGGGTTCGCTCAAACACCTGCACAGGACGGAGAACTTCCTATTGACCCGGATACAAAAAAAATTACCTATAAAGAAGTGGTCCAGGAAAAAGGCACCCGCGATGAACTCTATGTGCGGGGAATCGCATGGATTAACTCCTTTTACAAAAATCCGGCAGATGTTACACGCACCCGCGACCGTGATAACGGCCTGATCAAAGGCGTTGCCCGTTTTAAAACCTATTATACGGATCCTGACGGATTTAAAAAAGAAGGCCCGGTCATCGAATATAGTCTCGTTTTTGAATTTAAGGAAGGACGTTACCGTTTTTCTTTTACCGAAATGACCCGGAAAGAAACTTCCCGCCAGCCGGTCGAAGGTTGGCTCAATAAAAAAGATCCGGCCTACAATCCCCAGTGGGACGACTACCTGAAGCAGGTTAATGTATTTTTTACGGAAACCATTACCAGCCTGAAAAAAGGAATGGCTCCTGTTGTTAAAAAGGAAGATACCTGGTAAGCAATCGTGACACAGATTCTCTCCTCAATGTAAGATTTTCCGAATCCACATTTTCCAAAAGCACCAATCCCGGTGCTTTTCCTTTTTTCAGACTACCGGCCCAATGATCAATACCGAGAAACCGGGCTCCATTCAGGCAGCCCTGATATAAGAGTTCTTCCAGCCCTGTCTCCGGATAATACTGCTGTATCCGCCTGATTTCTTCCAGAATACTTAAATGATGATTCGAAGCCAGACTGTCGGTTCCCAGACACATGCGATGTTCCATGCCTTTGAACAAACGAAGATCCGGCAAACGCCTTTCAATAAAATAATTGGCATTCGGACAAAAACTAAACCAGGCATCCGGAAACGTATCGGCAATAACGTGCAGATCTTCCTCCCGCATCATTGTATTGTGAACGAACAAAATTCTTCCCGGATTATTTAAATTCCCGGCCAGATATGCCGCCGGTCGTTGCCCTTTCGGATAAGAGGAACAAGCGTTGATTCCAAAAAATTCCTGTCGTTTGGGAATTCTCCCTGTTCCCTGCAGGTAATATTCAATTTCATCCTCATTTTCAAGATGATGCAGGCTCATCAGGTGATTATTTTCCACGGCATGTCGGAATATCATCCCGAATAATTCGTCGGAAAGAGCATAGGGGGAATGCGGACTTACCGAAAGTTGATTTTTTGGAAAATGCTGTTTCAGAAAGGTATATTTCAGGATTGCATCTTCCATTTTTTGAGCAGCATACCGGGGATCTGTTCCGAAAACCTCGATTGTCTGATGATACCAGATTGCACTCTGTTGCTTCAGTTGCCATAAAGCAGATGAATCTGTAATGTCCAGTACTGCGACTATTCCGGAATCCAGCATCATCTGATCTGCTGCTTTTGCCGCCAGTAAACGGGTTTCATCATGGGTTGATGCCTGAATTCCGGTCAGGTTGCGGATAAACGAATCCAATCCGCTGCCTTCTTCCAGCTGGTCTTTCAGGTAGGATAATTCAAGATGGCAATGAGTATTGACAAAACCCGGACAGAGTATACCATTATAATTGAGTACATCTCCCGGGGTATAATCCAGTTGATCGGGATCGAGTACATCCAGAATCCGGTTTTCGCCATCGAGTATAACAACACCGTTTTTTATGGGTGATGTCTCCAGTGTAATAACCTGATCAGCCTGTATTTTTTGAATTTCTTCCGACATGGGGATCAAAATTAATGGGAATACTTCTTGAATTGACCAAATGCATGTAATTTTAAGGCTTAATTGAAATTCCATGGAAAGGTATACCGGAAATATTGTTGATGTTCATCAGCGATTGATTTTTAAGGGCAGCATTTATGTTGATAAAGGAAGGATCCAGAAAATCGTTCCGGAAGAAACGGATTCGGAAGTGTATATTATGCCCGGATTTATTGATGCGCATGTTCACATCGAAAGTTCGATGCTTATACCTTCAGAATTTGCACGTTTAGCAGTGCTACACGGGACTATCGCCACGGTTTCAGATCCCCATGAAATTGCGAATGTAATGGGAATTGAGGGTGTGCGGTATATGATTGCCAATGGAGAGAAAGTTCCTTTTCGGTTTTTCTTCGGAGCTCCGTCCTGTGTTCCGGCAACATCCTTCGAGACTTCCGGCGCAGTGCTGGGCGTAGCAGAAACCGAGGAATTGCTGAAGATGAAAGGGGTGTTATACCTTTCGGAGATGATGAATTTTCCGGGTGTTATTTACAATGATCCGGAAGTCATGGCCAAACTCGCTCTGGCCCGCAAATACAATGTGCCGGTCGACGGGCATGCCCCCGGTTTGCTCGGAGATCAGCTTGCAACCTATGTGAAAGCCGGAATCTCCACCGATCATGAATGTTTTACAATGGAAGAGGCTTTGGAAAAAGTGGGGCTGGGGATGAAAATTCTTGTCAGAGAAGGAAGTGCCGCCCGCAATTTCGATACCCTGATTCCCCTGCTTACTACCCATCCAAATGACCTGATGTTTTGTTCGGATGACAAACATCCGGATGAATTGCTCGAAGGGCACATCAATGTATTGGTTAAACGGGCGCTGAAGGCCGGATACAATCTTTATGATGTTCTCCGGGCCTGTTCTGTAAATCCGGTGAATCATTATCATCTGCCGGTCGGACTTTTGCAGGAAGGAGATTCGGCCGACTTTATCATTGTTGATCATCCTGATACACTCAAAATTTTAAAAACCATTATTAAGGGAGAAATTGTTTCTGAAAACGGGAATACGCTCATCCAATCTGTAAACGAGGAGCTTCCCAATATTTTCTGTGCCAAACCAATTGTTTCCAAAGATATACTTGTCGAGGATAAAGGGACTTTAATCCGGGTTCAACGTGCGCTCGACGGGCAGTTGATTACAGAATCATTTGAGTGTAAACCACTGGTAAACAATGGGTTTATTGAATCTGACACGGAAAGGGATATTCTGAAAATACTCGTCATGAACCGCTATACTGCCGCAACCCCTTCCCTGGGTTTTATCAATGGGTTTGGGTTGAAGAAGGGCGCTCTTGCTTCAACAGTGGCGCACGACAGCCACAATATCATTGCCGTCGGTACGAATGATGAAGATATTATTCAGGCGGTTAATCTACTGATTGCCAATAAGGGAGGTATTGCTGTTTGTGATGGTGAAAATCAGCATATACTGCCATTGCCGGTAGGCGGAATCATGAGTGCGGATGATGGTAAATCAGTAGCAGAGCGCTATGCCCGTATACATTTGATGGCCAAAGACCTGGGAAGTCCTTTAAATGCTCCCTTTATGACCCTCTCTTTCATGGCTTTATTGGTGATTCCTGCATTAAAAATGAGTGATAAAGGACTGTTCGACGGGAATTTATTTGCATTTACGAGCTTATACAGTAAAATTTAAGAAATTTTTCCCGATTTATCTACATATTTAGCTTGTATTTATACTTTTTTGTTTATATTTGCAGAAAATTTTGAACATATGGCAAAGTTAGATTTAGACATTACAAAACTGGAGATGGCAGCCAACAGGCTTCGCGCAATGGCTCACCCGATGAGAATTGCCATCATTGAACTGCTTCAGCAGAAAGAAAAGCTCAGTGTTACTGAGATTTACAAAA
>CAYLTH010000123.1:0-4853 GCA_964386485.1 uncultured Bacteroidales bacterium
TTCCCCGTTTTTAAAGATCAATTCTTTTTCGATAGTGCCATCTGCCCGATACCACCTTTCCAGACCGTCTTTTAAACTCTGTTTGTAGGTTATCTCCCGTTTAAGTTTGCCGTTTGGATAGTATCCCCGTTGAAAACCATTTCCGTTTTTAAACTGGGATTCGCCTACTTTCTGGCCGGTTTCGCTATAAAAAAGCCACTGGCCCTCAAATTGTCCCATGGCATAAAGTGACTGAATTTTAACCCTGCCATTTGCATGGTATTCTTTTGATTCGCCATGGAGCGTATCCCGGATGTAATTCATTTCTCTGATAATTTTACCGGTTTCATCAAAATAGCGGGCTAAACCATCCTTCAGATTATCCTTAAAATTCTCTTCAGAGGATGTGTAACCATTTGCATACCAGCGCTTGCTTAATCCCTGAAGCGCATTCTTCTGATAGGTTGACTCCATTTGTTTTTGTCCTCCCGGATAAAACCAGGTACAGATTCCATGAAATTTATCTCCTTTGTACGACAGAATAGTTTTCGCATTTCCATCCGGGTAAAAGGTTTTATCAACCCTGGTACAAGCCGTGAAAAGAATAAAACCAAAGCAAAGAAAAAGAAGCGTTAATTTATTTATAGACACGATTATAGAATTTTATTACATAGTCATCAATATATAACTTTTCGAGTCCGGGATTCCAGGTGTAAACTTTCACAATATCCTGATCAGACATATCCTCCGGGATGGTAATGGATTTAATGACACTACTCCATTTTTCTTTGTCTGTAAACCATTTAAAATCACTGCTCAACCAATATCTGTTTGTTCCATCCGGTTTATCAATACTAATGATTAATTTAGATTCGGTAGAATCATTGAGAACGAATGCTTTACAACTTACAACCATTGTATTTGCCTTGTATTTATGGATTTCCGATGCATTAATCTGCCAGGCAGGACCGAATTCGTGTTTTTCATTGATAAAAACAGAAGCAGGAGGAGAGTAGAAATTTTCGGCACTCAACATGGTCTGGTCTGCCTCCAGAACATCGGGTTCATCAAAATTATTCACAGCTGAGTAGATGATTTTCTCAGGTTCACACAAGCCTGTGAAGCATTTTTTTCCATAAACAACCGCTCGCGACAAGTTGCTAAAGTTCTTATATTGAATTAAATATGGATATTTCTCATGAATTAATTCTTCTGCCTCCGGAAGGTCTGGTTTTGTCCAGGCATAGAGAAAATACGGAGTGCTGCTTTCGTTAAGAATTTTCCGCAGTTCAGCCAGATCTTTGCCTTCCCGGATATCAGTCATGTCGAATTGTCCATGGTAGTCCATCTTTTTCAGGTAAAAATCGAGGTACCATGGATTATTAACCACCACAACCTGTTTAATCTGATCAGATCCTGCGTGTCGGTTCCATTGATCGATGAATTCAGCTACCCCTTTAAATTCGCCGAAGTGTTGTTTTTTATAGTAGGAATTGATGATGGTGATATCGAGTAACAGACAGATATTGAGGAAAATAAGCAATACAGTGTTGATGCGGTTATACCCGGGGTTGGCAAAAGAAAATAAAAAGATCAGCAGGAAAGGGAAGGAAAATATCAAAACAGAATTCTGCAGAACGGGATTAATAAGGAGGGAATAGCAAAACCCTATCAGAAACGGCAGCAGGAATAAGATGCCGCTGATGTAGTGGAAACGGGTAAATTTTATATGTTTCCGGTTTGTCAGAATTAAGATAATAACGACTATCATACTGATAATCAGAACAAACCACGAATCATTAAAGATGTAACGAATGTGAAGCCACAACCAGTCATACCCGGGTTTGGCAAGCCATTGGCCAACGCCTTGCAGCGAAAGATGATTCAGGGTAATCCGGATATGTGGAATAAACAAGGCACCCGCCAGAATGAGGGAAATAATATAATCGGTTCGTTGTTTTTTCTGCAGATAAAATAAACCGGTTCCGGCTAAAATCAATCCGACGAGAAAGCTGAAATAATGGGTATACATGGCCAGTGCAAAAGTTACCCCATACATCAGAATATCGGTAAGCCGGATCAACGTGGTTTTGGGTTTCAAAGGAAACAATACGCGGGTCCAGGCATAACACATCCACAAAGTAAAGAACAGACCGGCACTATAAGGACGGGCAATCTGAGAAAAAAGAACAGGGAACTGCAGGAGTGCAACCATACTTGCAGTATAAAAGCCGCTTGCTTTGTTGAACCAGCGTTTTGCCACCAGAAATGACATCAATACAGCGCCAACACCTGCAAATACAAAGGGCAATCTGACAGAGGCTTCGCCGGAGCCAAACAGCTTCATCCAATAGAAAAGCCAAACCTGAATACCACCGGGATGGCCGTCAACAAAGAATCCTTTGCTGACAAGTTCTCCGAATGTATCATAGGTCGCCCGGTAAATGGCACTCAGTTCATCATTTGAATAGGAAAAACTACTGTAACAGCATATCCTGATCAGGAATGCAAGTGCCAGCAGGGCAGGAATGA
Source organism: uncultured Bacteroidales bacterium (assembly GCA_964386485.1). GTDB lineage: Bacteria > Bacteroidota > Bacteroidia > Bacteroidales > CAIXZF01 > CAIXZF01. The sequence goes on from CAYLTH010000123.1 coordinate 2,512, forward strand.
TATATTCTTCTTTAAAATATTTAGGCAAACCGTTCATTTATAATCATGGGTTGTTCCGGCGGTACCGGAGAACTTCAAACATGGTAATACCTGCAGCAACAGAAACATTAAGCGACTCAATGCTTCCTTCGAGCGGAATGCGGATAGCAGATTCAGCCATTTTCAAGTATGCCGGACTAATTCCATCTTCTTCCGATCCGAGCATCAGAGCAACTGGCATATCATATTCGATCTGGTCGTATAGTTGTTGTGCTTTTTCAGTAACTGCAACAAGATTTATTCCACTGTCTTTCAGATAGTTGATCAGGTCTTTCAGGTTGTGACTGCGGCAAATCGGGATGCGTAACAAGGCTCCGGATGAAGTTTTAATGGCATCTTCGGTGATCTGAGCTGCTCCCCTGCTGGGAATGATAATTCCATGCACACCGGCACATTCAGCTGTTCGGGCAATGGCACCAAAATTCCGCACATCGGTTATCCGGTCGAGAATCAGTAAAAACGGAACAACACCTTCTTCATACAGACGTGGCACCAGTTCTGAAATTTCATGGTAGACTACCGGAGAAATGAACGCCAGGAGTCCCTGATGATTTCCAGCGTAAATCTTATTCAATTTTTGAACAGGTACAGTCTGAAACGGGATTTCCCGATCTTTGACAAATTGTTTAATTTCGCGGTATACCTCACCTTTTAATTCAGTCTGAATCAGGATTTTGTCAATTTCCTTGCCGGCTCTCAGTGCTTCCAGCACCGGGTGAACGCCGTAAATAAGATACTCTTTTGCCAAAATGTTTTAATTAACGTCTCCAATTTTCAACAGCATTATACCATGCTTCCTTAAACATTGGATTTCGATATAAACTATAATCATTATCACTAAATGGGTTATTCACCTTAACAAAACTAAAACGCAGAGACAGGTTATGCCCGGCTTCGCCATACACCCACAATTCAGTGTTGGTTTGCCTGTAAACATTATTCGGAGGTCCGAAAATGATGTAAATCATTCCCCGATCTGTTTTCCAGCCTTCGAGATAAGAAGAGAAAAACTGGTTCGCTTCCTGAACGCGATTGTAATATTTGGCTATCTGCGACCGTGCACGATTTACATTTCCGGATTTCTCCAGCCAGAAACTGTCGATGGCCATTTTAAGATCCGGACTGTTTTCAAGCGCATCGTATTCACGGGAAGTGGTGATGTAGCGTAAAGGTTCGAATATTTGTTCAATAGTTGTAAGCTCCGGAAAACCAGGACCATACCTGTAAATTGTCATTCCTGTTCTGCTGGATGAATCTGCCTGAAAGAAATAAAATCCGGCATCAGAGAGCTGAATATAGGGTGTACTGCCGTTTTCAAGCGGATATTCAAAATAATTGTCGGCAGTATAGTCGAAAGGATTGTCCTGATCAATAGAAAAAGGCGGAACGGCAACAGGAAACTGTCTACGATAAAACCGGACGAACAATTTGTCGTGAGCAGGATGCGGATAAACAATGCGCAAAGAATCCTGTTTTGCGATATGTTTATTGAAAATCAGTGAATTATTACCATCAAGAGCTAAAAATGATTGGGCGCCTTTCAGGTTTTCGCGATTAAATCCGATAAGGTGAAATAAATTATCGTCTTTTTTAACGTCCTGTATTCGAATGCGAACAAGGCCTTCTGTCAGTTTCTTCGTTTTCAGCGACAAAGATTGTGTAATCAGCACATCCTGGCCTGCATAAAGTGAATCCACGAAAAGCACACTTGTACTGTCGATTATGATTTTGGATTCATATGATTCATATAATGAGGCTGTTATGCGAATAACGCTCTGTGGTTTAAGGCTGTTAGTGGGTTCGGAGTAAAGAAAATGTTTGAGCTTTAATTTAACATTCAGTTCTGCTACACTGTCGTTTACAAGAAATAACTGGCATTCCGGTTCTGTGAACTGTGCTCCGGGTGTATATAATGCGGCAAGGTTGCGTTCAGCCAGTTCGTAAGGAGCAGAACAGGAGGCCAGAAATGCCAATAATAAACTATATATCAGATGTTTAATTCTCATTCTTCAGATTCTTTCTGATTCTGATCGTATTAATTGTTTTGAAAGAATTTCATAAAAAATCCTTTCTTCAAAAGTACGAATTTTATTGTTCAGGCTGATGTTCAGACCAGATAAAGGCGCCATTTCTGCGAATATCAAAAACCCGGATACCTGTCTTTCTGCACTGTTCTGTTAAATAACGATTTGTCCCTGCCGGAATATCCTGACATAAAATCAGCAGTTTAGGATCGAAAGTAGCCAGAATATTTTTGGAGGCTTTGTATTTGATATTCGACAGAACCAGAATATCGGCTTCGA
>CAYLTH010000123.1:4953-8809 GCA_964386485.1 uncultured Bacteroidales bacterium
CCAGCCAGAATGAGTGCTTCCCAGCTTGTAAGAAAGAGTCCTTTGAGTGATGCATAGGGCCAGTCCTCAATCTGAGCGATTAGAAAATTCATGAGTTTTATGCTCGAATTGAAGCACCAATTCAGGACCTCCGACAGATATGGGATTTGTTCAAATGCCAGAACGGCCATACCTGCATACATTACAACAGTTGATAGCGGTATAATCAGCAGATTCGCAGGGATGAAGTATAGTGGAAACTGCATGAAATTATAGATGGCAAGTGGAGCCGTAAAGAGTTGAGCTCCAAGACTAATGGCGATTAACTGCCATGTTTTATCCACCAGATAGTTCGATGGGGTATAGAGCTGGTACAGCGGATTTCCGGCCAAAACAATTCCTGCAACAGCCAGGTAGCTGAGTTCGAACCCGATATCGGCAATCAGAAATGGATCCATCAGCATTAAAAGCAAGGCAGATGAGGCCAGGGTGTTGAGAATATTGCTGTTACGATTTCGCATCTTTCCGATTATCAGAAAGGTAAACATGGCAGCCGCCCGCATTACCGGGGGACTAAGTCCGGTTAACAGTGCATAAAACCATGTTATTGCAATCATCAGTATTGCTTTTACTATTCGGCTTATCTGTCCGCGATTCAAAAAGAAGAGCATATGATTGAATACCACAAAGACAATTCCGACATGTAGTCCGGAAACAGATAAAATGTGGGTGACACCGGCAGCAGAGTAGCTGTCCCGCAGTTCGTCGGAAAAATCTTCATATTTCCCGAGGATCATCGCAGATCCTACAGCCTGTTCATCTTTGCCCATATTATTCTGGTCATAAATTTGAACAAGCGCATTTTGCCATTTTTTAGCCAGTGCCATGACCGGATTGCCCTGATTCCGGCCAATTATTTTCCAATTATGTTTTTTTATGTAGATAACATGATGTATGTGTTTGAAATATAGGTATTTAGAATAGTCGAAACTACCTGGATTCATAGCTTTGGGTGTGCTGCGCCAGGTTCCGCGGATGAGAAGACGATCGCCATAGGCAAGGCTGTCAGTTTCTGCAGTTTCTACATAAATCAATCCTTTTCCGCTGACATTCAATGCTCTGCAATGTTGATTGCGGACCAATACCGTTTTAATTACAGAGGCTTTTGTTTTCAGGTATTTTCCCTTGCGTACAGGTTCTTCCAGAAGCTGAATCGTATAAACTGCTTCATATTCAGTGGGTTTGAGAGATCCAAACCAATCAGGAGCGGAACGTAGATCCCGGATTATTGTAACATTGTATCCCAGTAAAGCTGCTAACAGATATACAGAAAGGCCCAATATCCAACGGGTTTGATAGGTTATTAACTTCTTGGGATAGAGGATATAAGCAGAGAAAATACATCCCGGAAGTAAATAGAACCATGGTGAAAGTGAAAGTGTGGTTCCTGTCCCACACACGATGAGTACGCCTGTCAGAAAAGCCAGGAAAAAGCGTAATAAGGGGATTTCGTGCCAGAATACCATAAGAACAGAAGTTGTTTTCTTCTATTCATATAGTGTAAAACGAGGTCAAGTCGGAAGCCTAATGGATATTTTTTTTACTAAAATCTAAATAAGCCAGTATTAAAATGAGGATGGAAATAAGGCCAAACAGTTGAGACTTAGCTGGAAAGAGGTGAATCTGGGCGGCTGCTTCTTTCGAAAGTTTAAAAGCATGAGTAAAAGGATAGGAGTAAGGATCATAGCTGAAAATCTTTTCGATCATGGTTGGATCTGAAATCAGCCCTGTCATGCCAAGAATGATGACCAGCGCAAGAGGTAAAATGATGAAAACCAATCCGATAATAAACGGGACTATGAGATTCCGGATCCGGATACTCAACCAATATTGTAAAGCGATTATGAAAAAGCCACTGAGAAAGGACCGGCCTAACTGCCTGATTAGTAAATGAAAACTAATTCCCCCTTCACCAAATGTCATCCGTTTCGAAACAATGTTGAGTAAAAAGGAAAAACTGTATGTAAAAAGGATAAAGAAGATAAGCGACAAAACCAGAAGCAGGAATACCATGCCCAGCTTCCCTGTGAAAACAGCCCATTTGGGAACCGGCATGGAAAGGATGTGTTTCCAGGTATTTGATTTATGCTCGATATTCCCGTAAAATCCAATAATTGCAATCAGAAAAAAAGGAAAAAAGAAGGAGCCGGTTTCTCCGATATTATAGATGTAGCGGGTCCAGGGGTTGGTATCTTCGAATTTTGCTCCAAGGTGTGCAACCGAAACCAAAGCGATAACAAAAAGCGGGTAAAGCATTGTTAACCAAAGCGCAAATGTGTGGCGGCTTTTCCTGATTTCAGCACCAAGGCAACTAAAAAAATAGTTTAATTGTGTTTTCATGCGTTCAGGAGTTCTAGAAATGAGCCTTCAAGATCATTTTCTGCGGGTTCTGCCCTGTAAACTTCGCAGCCGGCTTCGACCAGGAGGCGAATGGCTTTTGCAGAATCTGATTTTTCTTTGAGGGTGATTACCAGCATATTATTTGAAATTACCACAGGGAAATGCGAAGATAAAATCGCAAACCCTGCCTGCGGATTGTTTAATTCAATAGTAAACAAATTGGCAGATGTCGTTTTGTGAAGAAATTCCTGCATATTCCCCTGATACAGAAGCGATCCATTGTTGATGATGGCTATATCGGTGCACAGTTTTTCGATTTCCCCCAGAATATGGCTTGATAAAAATACGGTACAGTTTTCATGCTGATTCAGATTTTTGAGCAACTGACGAATTTCGATAATTCCGGATGGATCCAGTCCGTTGATGGGTTCATCGAGGATGAGCAATTCGGGTTTCGATAGCAGTGCAACAGCAAGACTTAAACGCTGTTTCATTCCTGTAGAGTATTGTTTTACAGGACGTTTTGCATCCTGAACCATGTCCACAGTTTTCAAAACTTCGTCAACACGATTGATCGGGATATTCTGAAGTTTACAACTCAAAACCAGATTATGGTAGCCACTCAGGTGATCATACAAAGAAGGTCCTTCCACCATATTCCCGGTTTTTTGGAGAATAGCAATGCGTTCCCTGCAAATGTCTTTACCGAAAATGTTTACCATACCAGGTTTAACGCGTAGTAATCCAAGCAAAGCCTTGATGGTGGTTGTTTTTCCGGCTCCGTTGGGTCCGAGAAAACCAAAAATACTGCCAACGGGTACTTCCAGGTTTACATTATGCAGAATTTGGCGTCGGCCGTAGCTGAAGTTTAGGTTTTGGGTTTTGATCATCAGGTGTTCCGGTGTTCGGGTGTTCAGGTTTTCCGGTTGGTACATTGATTTATTGGTATACTGGTAGATTTGCACATTGGGCTTTGCTTAGGGGAAATTTGTGTTCCGGTGTTCCGGTGTTCCGGTGTTCAGGTTGGTACATTAAATAATTAAATAAGCGTTATCTTTTTTGTGATGGTTTTGTTGAGGTATTTTAGATTAATGAAATAATTTCCGGATTTAAAGGATTGCAAATCAATTATTTCCGAATTGTTCCAAATTGATTTTTCGAAGACTTTTCTCCCGTTATTGTTGTAAATGACCAGAATGGCATTGGTTGAAACAAGATTTGGCAGGCTGGATTTTACAATAAGTCGTTTGCCGGGTTCTTCAAGAAAAAACACAAAATCATTATTATGTTCTTCTATACCAATGGATTGCAGATCGACTGTCTTACACATACTGTCGACAGGACTTATAGGCATTGGGTATCCGTAAACACAGACTTCGTAAGCACCGGGTGCCGGATAGGTATGAAAAACGGTATCCGATCCGTCCCATGTTTCAGTTCCATCTCCAAAAACCCAACGTACACCTTCATAAAACTG
>CAYLTH010000124.1:0-4869 GCA_964386485.1 uncultured Bacteroidales bacterium
CGATTCCTGATTCTCTTTTTGCTCGGTCTGTCCTGCCTGCTGTCCAATGCCCAGACCTCTGATTTCAAACATGCGGATGTTGATGTGTATCAACTTCCCAACGGACTGACTGTTATCCTGAATGAAGACCACAATGCACCCCAGGTTTTTGGCGGCATCGTGGTGAGAGCCGGAGGTAAAGATGATCCCAAAGGCGGGACGGGAATGGCGCACTATCAGGAACATATGCTTTTTAAAGGCACAGAAGAACTGGGAACGACCAACTGGGAAGCCGAAAAAGTACACAACGATAAGATTTTCGAACTCTATGATTTGCTGGGGAAGACAGTTGATCCGGCTGAACGGAAGAAGATTCAGGAGCAAATTAATGAGGAGTCGCTCAAGGCCAGTGCCTATACCATTCCCAATGAGTTGAGCAAACTCATTAAAAGCATGGGCGGAACCCAGCTCAATGCCGGAACAGGTCCGGATGTTACCATGTATTATAATGCGTTTCCTCCGACACAAATGGAGAAATGGCTTGATTTGTACAGTCACCGCTTCGAAAAGCCCGTTTTTCGTCTGTTTCAGGCCGAGCTGGAAGTGGTGTACGAGGAGAAAAATATGTATTCCGACCAGTTTGTTTTCCCCTTACTTGAGAATTTCAACCGGAATTTCTTCAAAAATCATCCCTATGGACAGCAAACGCTGATCGGAACCGTGGAAGACCTGAAAAACCCGTCTTTGTCGAAAATGTATCAGTTTTTCGAAACCTGGTATGTTCCCAACAATATGGCATTGGTAATCGTGGGCGATTTTGATAAAAACACCATTAAACCCATGATCGAAGCCAAATTTGGCGACTGGAAACGGAAAGAACTCCCGGAACGCCCGAAATATGAAGAAAAGCCTTTCGTTGGACGCGAATTTGTGAAAATGAAACTGAGTCCGATTAAACTGGCCTTTCTGGGTTTTCGTACCATCCCGGCCGGACATCCTGATGAAATTCCGCTGGCTATCTGCAATTCAATTCTGTCGAATGAAAGTCAGACCGGCCTGCTCGATAAGCTGGTGCTGGATAACAAACTCATGGCAGCGCAGATCCTGAATATGCCCTACAATGATCATGGAGCAGCTTTGTATCTGATTGTTCCGAAGATTATTGGTCAGAAGCTCGAATCGGCCGAGAAACTGGTCCTCGAGCAGGTTGCCCGACTCAAAAAGGGCGATTTTGATCCGGCAGTGGTCGATAACATCAAAAAAGAACTCCTGCGTTCGTATCAGCTGAGCATGGAATCGAACAGTTATAAAGCCAATACGCTCGCTTCTGCTTTCGGACGCAACCAGTCAATTGATGATCTGCTGAACTATCCCGGAAAAATCAACCGGATCAGCCGCGAAGATGTAATCCGGGTTGCCAATACCTATTATGGCGATAATTATCTGGCATTTTATTCAAAAATGGGCTTCCCGAAAAAGCAGAAAATAGATAAGCCGGGCTATAAACCGGTGACAGCCAATACGAATGCAGTTTCAGGTTATGCGAAAAAATTTGATGCCATGCCGGAAACGAAGAAAGATCCTGTTTTTATTGATTTTGACAGAGATGTAATCCGGCAGAAGGTTTCGGATGCCATGCAATTATACTGTGTTAAAAATCCGGCCAATGATGTGTTTAGCCTGAAACTTCGTTACCGCGTGGGTTCCAAAGCCATCCCTGATCTGAAATATGCTCCGGATGCCATGAATCTGGCCTATCCCGAATCCTATACACTGGATACCTACAAAGCAAAATTTGCTGCCATTGGCTGCACCTACTCGATTAACGGAGATGAAAGTTATACCACTGTCGAGCTGACCGGGTTTGATAGTCAGCTTAAAGAAGCCCTTTCCCTGATTTCGGCTTTATTTGAAAAACCGGTTTTGGAACAAAAACGACTGGGAATTTTATATGAAGGCGAAAAAACGAACCGTAAGATGGAGCGGAGTGAGCCCGATAATGTGGCAGAAGCTTTGTTTGCCTGGGTTCGCTATGATAAAAAATCTGATTTCATTGATCGTCTGAGTCTGAAGGAAATCAAAGCCCTGAAATCGGAACAGATGATTGCGGCTTTCCAATCCATCCGGAATTACGGGGTTGATATCCATTATGCAGGGAATCTCCCGCTTGAAACCCTGCAGGAGTGCGGCGAAGAGTTTATTCATGTTACAGCAGAAAAAAAGGCAGATATTCCATATGTTCCGGATGTAAAACAGTACACTGAGAATACGATTTTCTTTGTCAATAAGAAAAAAGCCACCCAGAGCAAGGTGTATTTTCTGAGCAACGGATTTTCGTATACGCCTTCAGTACAGGCAGATATGGATGCATTCAATATGTATTTTGGTGGTGATTTTTCAGGACTCGTTCTGCAGGAAATCCGGGAGTACCGTTCGATGGCCTATACCGCCGGAGCCCGCTTCAATCCACCTGTTTTGAAGGGGAAAGAGGCTTATTTTGCCGGCTATGTAGGAACACAGGCCGATAAAACCCTGGATGCCATTGTGGTATTCGATTCCCTGATCCGCTTTATGCCGGTAAAGGAAGAACGTACGGAAATGATCCGGGATTATCTGCTCCAATCCTCCATCAGTGAGCGTCCTCCATTCCGCTATCTCAGTGAAACAGTGGTCAGATGGCAGAATCAGGGGTACACCATTGATCCGGCAAAGATGAAACGCGAAGCTTATCAAAATCTGGGGTTCAGCAACATTCTCGGGTTTTATAAAAACAACCTCGCCTCCAAACCTGTCGTGATTTGCATCGTTGGCGATAAGAGCCGGATTGATATGGAAAAACTGAGTAAATTCGGAAAGCTGGTATTCATCGAGGAAAAGAGTTTGTTCGGAGAATAGTCAGGATATCGGAATCAGTAATTTTTTGATCAGAAATACTTCTTCTTAAACCAGAATGCAACACTCACCAGACCGATCATAACCGGTACTTCGACGAGTGGTCCGATTACAGCAGCAAAGGCTTCGCCGGAGTTCAGTCCGAATATGGCAATGGCTACGGCAATGGCCAGTTCGAAGTTGTTGCTGGCAGCAGTAAACGAAAGTGTGGTTGATTGTTCATAGTTTGCTCCGGATTTCTTACTCATATAGAATGACAGCACAAACATGATGAGGAAGTATATTATAAGTGGTATGGCAATCCGGACAACATCGAGCGGAATTTTAACGATATATTCCCCTTTCAGCGAGAACATCACAAAAATGGTGAAAAGCAGCGCAATGAGGGTAAGCGGACTGATTTTCGGAATGAATTTCGTATGATACCATTCTTTTGTTTTTACACGGATCAGGATAAAGCGGGTTAAAAATCCGGCCATGAACGGAATCCCGAGATAGATGAATACACTTTCAGCAATCTGACCTATGGTTATCTGTTCTACGGCAGCATTCACCGGAAGTCCGAACCAGCCGGGCATTACAGCGATAAAGAACCATGCATAGACCGGAAACAATAACACCTGGAAAATGGAATTAAATGCCACCAGTCCGGCTGCATATTGGGTATCTCCTTTGGCCAGGTCATTCCATACGATCACCATGGCAATGCAGCGGGCCAGTCCGATCAGGATGAGTCCGTACATGTAGTCAATGTTAAACTGCAGGAAAATAATCGCCAGGAAAAACATCAGCAGCGGTCCGATAACCCAGTTCTGTACCAGCGAAAGCAACAGTATTTTTTTATTCGTGAAAACGTCGCCCAGTTCTTCATATTTAACCTTCGCAAGGGGTGGATACATCATAACGATGAGTCCGATCGCGATGGGAATATTCGTGGTACCGCTCGAAAGGCTGTTCCAGAAGCTTGCGATTTGCGGACTTAACCAGCCTAAAGCCACGCCAATGAACATGGCCAGGAAAATCCAGAGCGTCAGATAGCGGTCGAGGAATTTGAGTCGTTTATTTGCTGGCATCGTGTTTATGGTTTGATGTGTTCATGATAAAATGAATAAAAGGCAGATTTGATTTCATCGCGGACCCTGAGAAATTCGCTGCGGATAAATTCATCCGTGCCAACAGCATGCGAAGGATCATCAAAACCAATATGAAGCCGCGTTTTTAATTTGCCTGTAAAAGCGGGGCAGCTCTCATTGGCACCGCCACAAACCGTAATCACATAATCCCAGGTTTCATTGAGATAGATTTCGACAGAGTCGGAGGTGTGGTGACTGATGTCGATGCCGGCTTCTTTCATAACCGCTACGGCCATTTCATTGAGTTTTCCGGATGCCTCTGTGCCTGCGGAGCAAACAGTAATGTCCGGATCAAAAGACTGAAGGAAACCATGTGCCATCTGGCTACGGCAGCTGTTTCCGGTGCAAAGAATAAGAATTTTCATTGATTTGCATTGTTTTTTAACTGTCAAACTTACGACGAATAATTGATTTGGAGATTTGATGATTTGGAGATTTGATGATTTATTAACATTGGGCAGGGGTTTGAAGATTAAGTTGTTTTATTTTATATATTTGTTAAGGGTAGAATTCAATTTCAGGTTTACACATTAATTATTCAGTTTATGAATGAGCAGGAAATGGAACAGTATTTTGAAGCATTTCTCGAGGCCTGTCCCGACGACATAACGATTACGGATCTGGATGGATGTATCATTCGGGCTTCTCAACTGGCGAATCGCATGTTTGGTTACGATCAGGCCGGCCAGATATCAGGCAGACATGTAACGGATTTTATCTTCCCGTCAGACAGGCAGCGGGCAAAAGATAATTTTGCCAAAAGAATACAGGGAATTATTTCAGGCCCGGAGGAATACAAAGCTGTCAGGGCTGACGGATCTGTTTTTGATATTGAAGTCAATGCCGGTTTTATAAAAGATAAAGC
>CAYLTH010000124.1:4969-8772 GCA_964386485.1 uncultured Bacteroidales bacterium
TCTGTTCAGGGATATGCCCCGGATGGTACGACTATGTATTGGAACAAAGCCTCTGAAGAAATTTACGGTTATTCCGCAGAAGAAGCCATCGGACGTAATCTGCTTGATCTGATTATTCCTCCTGAATTACAAGAGAAGGTAAAACAAGGGATTGCCTATATGGCTGGTACCGGTCAGCCAATTCCTTCTTCTGAATTGTTACTGATGCGGAAAGATGGTTCACGGATTTCTGTTTTTTCAAGCCATACCATTATTCAGATTCCGGGTAAGAACCAGGAATTGTTTTGTATTGATATAGATTTAACCGAACTCCACCAGGTAAGTGAAAGTTTGCGCGAAAGCGAAGACCGGTTCAGGGCAATTTCAGAGTATTCCAACAGTGCGATCTGTATTGTTGATGAAAACGCCCGGATTACCTGGGGCAATGAGGCGCTGGTGAAACTCGGCGGATATCCTGCTGAAGAACTGTATGCATCAGAATCCTTTCTTGAGTTTCTGGCACCCGAAAGTGTTGATTTTGTGATGAATAATTTTATGCTTTTCCTGACAGGCAAGGAATATGCACACAATTATACGTTTTACCTGAAACAAAAATCAGGAGAATTGCGCTTATGTGAAAAGTATATGACTGATTATACTGATAAAGCCGGGAAGCGATTTCTGGCCATCAGTATGCTGGATATTACGGATCGGCATAATGCTCAGCAGGAATTAATAAAAGCGAAAGAAAAAGCAGAGGAAAGTGACCGGCTTAAGTCGGCATTTCTGGCGAATATGAGCCATGAAATCCGAACCCCGATGAATGGCATTCTGGGATTTACCGAATTGTTAAAACGCCCCGATCTTTCGGGAGAAAAGCAGCGGGATTACATTCATATTATAAGGCAGAGCGGAGAACGACTCATCAATATTATCAACGATATTATTGATATCTCGAAAATAGAATCAGGAGTCGTTACAGTTGATTTTTCAGATTTTAATCTGGATGAACTCCTGGATTTTATGTATAGTTTTTTCAAGCCTGAAGCCGATCTGAAGGGGATTGGATTTACCTGCCGGAAACCGGATCAATCGGGCATGGTTTTTATCCGGTCAGATCATGAGAAATTGTCGGATATTTTAACCAATTTATTAAAAAACGCCATTAAGTTTACGAAAAGCGGGTTCATCGAATTTGGGTATCACCTGAAAGGACAGGTCCTTGAGTTTTATGTTAAAGATTCAGGTACTGGTGTTGCAAAAGAGCATATTGAATTGATTTTTGAACGGTTCCGGCAGGGGAGCGATTCCTTATCCCGTGAATATGAAGGAGCCGGTTTGGGTCTGTCTATTGCCAAGGCATACACTGAGTTGCTGGGAGGCGGCATTCGGGTGGAAAGCGAATACCAGAAGGGTTGTGTGTTTCACTTCACCATCCCCTGGGTGCCGGTCAAAGGCATTACAGAGCATGTCCCTGAGCCTGTATCTGCTCCGGTAGCTTCACCGGAATCCGTTGCTAAGAAACAGGATCTGACTATTCTGATTGTTGAAGATGATGAAGCTTCCGGGCTTTACCTGTTTTTGACACTAAAAAACCTGTATTCAAAAGTCCTGCTGGTTGAATCAGGTTTGGAGGCTGTGAACCTGTGTAAGTCAGACCCGTCTGTCCGCGTTGTTCTGATGGACCTTAAAATGCCGGGAATGAGTGGTTTTGAGGCAACAAAACTGATACGGGAGTTTAATAAGGAATTAATTATTATCGCCCAAACAGCCTTTGCCTTCAAAAGTGACCGGGATTTGGCTATCAATGCCGGTTGTAATGATTATATCTCCAAACCGATTAAACCGGAGGATTTGATAAATATGATCAATTCCTCCCTGAACGAAAACCGAAACATGAATGGACAGCAGGCAGAGCTTTCGGTTTAATCAACTCAGGATACTGGTTGTTTTCTTGTGTTTACTGACGAATGGAATGCTATTCGGACAAGGACAGTTTGCTGTGGTTGCAGGGGTGGGATTTCCCGAACTCCCGCATGCCGGTGTATTGTATCAGTTGAAAGATTTTCAATTCGACCTTACAATGGGGGCTTTCCCTCAGGCCAATGTGAGTTTGATGTCCTCCTCCCTGGGAGTTCAGTACCATTTTGGAAAATCATGGAAGTTGCTGAATCAAAAAATGGGTGGCGGAGGGATTTATCGCAGTAAAGGCAAAGGCTTTCGTTCACAGCATCCTCCCTGGTTCGTAAAAACCGGTCTGATCTATTATCGCGAGGAATCGGAACTTCTCATCGATAAATATTATTATTTGAATCTTCGCTTTGGCCGGGAAATCGGCATTAGCCGCAACATCGGAATGAATATTACACTGGGTGGTGTTCTGAAATTATTAAATAGCGAAGTAAAAAAAGAACCGGTTCGCAACCTGGAACTGGAATACCCGGTTCTGCCTGCCGGAGGGTTCTCGCTGTTCTATCAGATCAGATAATGCAGTAATTTTAATTTTTAGAAGAAAATATATGAAAATTCACCTGAGAATAACCGCTTTACTGTTGCTGTTCACCGGATGTGCTTTTGTGTCGCTTACTCCGCTTGCTGCGCAGTCAATCAAACCCCATGGCGCGCTTCCGTCAGAAGATCAGCTTCGATGGCACCAGATGGAAATGTATGCCTTTATTCATTTCAACATGAATACATTTACCGGAAAGGAGTGGGGTGAAGGAGGCGAGGACCCGGATCTCTTCAAACCCGACAGGCTCGATTGCCGGCAATGGGCGCGGATCTTAAAAGAAGCCGGTTTTAAAGCCATTATTCTCACCGCCAAACATCATGATGGCTTCTGCCTGTGGCCTTCCGGATATACCGAACACTCGGTGCGCAGTTCAAAATGGCGCGATGGCAAAGGAGATGTGTTGCAGGAGCTCAGCGATGCCTGCAAAGAGTATGGTTTAAAGCTTGGGCTGTATTATTCGCCCTGGGACCGGAATCATCCCGAATATGGCCGGCCGGATTACCTGAATTATATGAAGAACCAGTTAACAGAGATACTAAGCCTTTACGGCGATGTGTTTGAAGTCTGGTTTGATGGTGCCAATGGCGGACAGGGATACTACGGCGGAGCCAATGAGAAGCGGGAAGTCGACCGTCAGGCCTATTACCGCTGGCCGGAGATGTATGCCTGGGTTAAAAACCTGCAGCCACACACGGTTATTTTCAGCGACGGAGGTCCTGATGTACGCTGGGTGGGCAATGAAGACGGACTGGCCAGCGAAACAAACTGGAGTACCCTGAACAGAGAGCATTTCTACCCCGGTAGTCCGCTCTACCCGCAGCTGGGCGAAGGACATAAAGGCGGAACCCATTGGGTGCCGGCCGAAGTGGATGTGTCGATCCGCCCGGGCTGGTACTATCACCCCGAACAGGATACCCAGGTCAAAAGTATCGAACACCTGATGAATATTTATTACAGTTCTGTCGGTCGGAATGCGAACCTCCTGCTCAATATTCCTGTTGATAACCATGGCCTGATCAGCAAGCCGGATTCAGCCCGGCTCATGGAATTTGCGAAATCAATTAAAAGTGAATTCGCCGGGAATCTTATACATGATGCTGAGTTAAGCGCTTCCTGCTCCTGGCTTGCCGGAAAAGAATACAGTCTTGCCCATTTATCCGATGGAAATACGGAGTCCTGCTGGGCTTCAGGAAATGATTGTTCTGCTCCGGAGCTGGAGATCAGATTCAAAAAGGCAACAAAAATTTCGAAAGTCATGATTCAGGAAGGAATCCGGCTTGGACAAAGAGTCGAAGGTTTTCGCATCGAGGCT
>CAYLTH010000125.1:0-1865 GCA_964386485.1 uncultured Bacteroidales bacterium
CAGGTGGTCATAAACTGCAGGACTCCCATATACGGACCAAAGGTTTTCCCTTTAAAATTAATGATCATGGCGTAATTCTGATCATAGGCAACGAATTTTTCGCGTTGATCTGTGACTCCGCAATAACCCGGATCAAAAACTCCGCATAGTTTGTTGGTCATGTCGGGGCAGGCAGGAAGCATATTCACATTTAATTCGTTAAATGGCCCTTTTCGTTGCCCGTTTTCATAAATATAAAACTTGCTGTCCTGCCGGGTTACCATGGTATAGGTTGATTTGTCGGCACTGAGCGAAAAACAGTTTTCTCCATACATTATGTATTCCTCATCCTGCAGGCTGAGTAAAACTTGTCGTTCGGTTTGTTGAGATTTTACAGCTAATACGCAGAAAATCAATAAAATAGTGGTAAGAATTCTTTTCATGTGAATTCGATTTTGAAAAATTAAACAATAAACCATGGGACACAAGGGAGTAAATGTATTGAGAATTGTTTTATTTTCATCCTAATTTTACAGAATATGTGTGGACGATTTCAAATTTCGAAGACAGAAGATCAAATTCAAATCCGTTTCCATGTGGATGTGGAAAAGGAATGGCTGAAGCAGATTTTCAATGCCGGTCCGATGATGCAGCTCCCGGTGATTACGAATGAAGAGCCCGAACATTTGAACTTTTTTCGCTGGGGATTGGTGCCGTATTGGGCAAAGGACGCAGCAATTGGTGTGAAGATGATCAATGCCAAATCGGAAACCCTGGCAGAGAAACCGGCTTTTAAGAGTGCCCTGCAGAAGCGACGTTGTCTGATTCCGGCTAATGGGTTTTATGAATGGGAAAAGGCCGGGAAATCCAAAATTCCGCATCGCTTTTTTCTGGAATCAGAAGAATTGTTTGCCTTTGCCGGTTTGTGGGAAAGCTGGAAAGACCCGTCAGGAATCATTCTGCGGACATTTACCATTATAACAACAACCCCCAATGAACTGGTGAGCCCCATACACGACCGCATGCCGGTCATTTTAGATCCGGATTTTGAAAAACACTGGTTGGATGCACAGGTACCGGTTGAGGATCTGCTGGAAATGCTGAGACCCTATCCTGCTCAGAAAATGAAACAGTACAGGGTCTCAGAAAAAGTCAATAATGTGCGGAATAATACTCCGGATTTACCGCTTGAATATGTCGAAAATACCTTGTTCTGATTAGTTCAGTCCGCGGCGTTTCAATAAGGCATTGACATCCGGATCCTGTCCACGGAATTTTTTGTACTGCACCATTCCGTCATCGTTGCCGCATTCGGTCAGACAATGTTTCCGGAATTTGGCTGCAAGATCCTGGTTGTAAAGGTCTCCGGATGCTCTGAAGGCTTCAAAAGCATCGGCATCGAGTACAGCGGCCCATATATATACATAATATCCGGCAGCATATCCGCCACCGAAAATATGGGCGAAATAGGTTGAACGGTAACGTGGCCAGATTTCGGGGATTAAACCGATTTTATCCATCGAGGCTTTTTCGAAATCAGCAGTTTTAAAGCCGGTGGCATCTGTTACTTTGTGGAAATCCATATCCAGGATGGAGGCGGCAACATATTCAACGGTTTCGAATCCCTGATTGAATAATCCGCTGTTCACGATTTTGGTGATCAGGGCATCCGGAATGACTTCACCTGTTTTATAATGTTTTGCATAGCTTTTCATTACTTCCGGTGCACCGGCCCAGTTTTCCATTACCTGAGAAGGAAGTTCAACATAATCCTGAGGAACAACACCGGCCGTGCGATCGTATTTGCCTTCGGTAAACAAACTATGGAGGCCATGACCAAATTCATGGAAAAGGGTGGAGGTTTCATCCCAGCTGAGCAGGGCGGG
>CAYLTH010000125.1:1965-7167 GCA_964386485.1 uncultured Bacteroidales bacterium
TTTTCTCCAAACTGAATAGAAAGCATCGACAATTCTTCATTGATTTTGCGCATTTCATCCTGTTTATCTTTCGGAAGATCAGCTCCTTTGCGGACGAAATCCTTGTAATATTTTTCAACGACGCGTATCTGTTGAGGATCCAGTTTCAAGTCATTCCGTTTTTCATAAACGGTTTTAATGCGTTTGAACAGATCGGCATTCATCCCGATGTCATCGCTGTGTTTGGAGAGGAGCGGAGAAAGATCTTTCGATATTTTCTGTAGCTGATCGTTGACAACAGCTTCGGTCAGATTGTTGAACACCTTGCTTACTTTGCTGAGCAACAAGCCTGATTTATCATAGGCCAGGATGGTGTTGTCAAAATTTGGCTCCTCTGTATTCTTAACAATAGCTTCAATTTCAGCCATTTGCTGTTTCATGCCTTCGAGGAATGCCGGCATAAAATGGGTCGTGTCAATTTTGTCGAAAGGCGGAACTTCAAAAGGCGTAGAATAGTTCGCCAAAAATGGATTGTCGGATGTCTGGGTCTTTTTACAGGCAGTAACCATGACCAAAACACCCAGAATGCTGAGTAAACTGAGTTTTTTCATGTGAAAGATATTTAATGATGCATCAAAATTACTGAATTTTAGCATCATCAGAATAAGAAAATGTGGAAGATTCCTCTTTATTTGAGGACCATAAGTGTTCCTGTTACTTTGAATTCCTGATCAAATGAACATTCGGTAGAATAGCGGATGAAATAATAGTAAATTCCTGAAGGAACGACACTTCCTTTATAGGTTCCATCCCATCCCTGCAGGAGATCTTTGGTTTCGAAGAGCACTTCTCCCCAGCGGTTGAAAATAATCATTTCATACGACAGAATTCCGGTTCCGATACCCCCGAAAGATTCATTGTGGCTATCAAGATTGGGTGTAAACGTATTGGGAATATACAAGGCCTGGATGCCGGATGTGCCGATTACCAGTGTTGAATCGCTGAGTTTACACTGTTCTTTTGTCGCAACAAGTGTATACAGACCCGGCTCGCGAATTTCGATAGTCGGAGTAATTTCGCCACTTGACCAGAGAAAATCATCCGCATCAATATCTGTTGAAAGGATGAGGAATTCGTTTCCGCACAGGTTCAGTTGCTCCGGCAGAACCAGATTTTCCATGCTTCCTACATGAATAGTATCACTGGCACTGCAGAGGTATTCTGAAATTTTCACCCAGTACGTTCCATTGGTGCTCACATTGATAGCTTTGGCCGTCTGACCTGTATTCCAGAGATATTCAACATCATCAACACCGGCATCCAGGGTAATGGATTCGCCCGGACAAATGAGTGTGTCGCTTCCGAGTTCAATACGCAGAATTATTTTCTCGGCATAAATTGTGTCATAACCGGCACAGTCGCTGGCACTGACAGTAACACTATAATAGCCTGAATCCGTAATCTGTATCCATTGTGTTGTTGCTCCGGTCGACCATAAATAATTGAAGCCCGGGTTGCCTGCATCGAGTGTCAGGGTATCAAATTCACACATCAGCCGATCGCCCATTAAATCAACAACAGGAACCGGATTCACGGATAAATTGGCGGTATCATAACCCAGACAGCCATCGAGGTTCACCTGTACCCAGTATTGTCCGGTTTGTCCGGCAACCAGATTGGCATTGGTACCGCCGGTATTCCATGTATAAAGTGCACCGGGATTTCCAGCTCTGAATATGGCAGTATCTCCTTCACAAATAAGGCGATCGTCTCCAAGATCAACATCCGGAAGGGGTTTGAAAAACACCTCGATGGTATCACTGAGGGTGCAGTATTCCCGAATCGTATTTACCCAATAGGTGCCTGTCTGATTTGCCTGAATTGTTTCGGATGTTTCGTTGGTCGACCAGAAATACTGGTATCCGGGTAGATGCGGATCCAGGATAACCGGAACGTTTTCGCAAACTGAAATATCGGGTCCAAGGGCAGGCGGTGGAATAAACTCAACCAGGATGGTATCCCTTCCAATACATTCTCCATTATCTGCGGTAACCCAGAAACTGCCTGTTTGATTGACCGTGATTTGGGCGCTTGTTTCAAAGGTAGACCACACGAATGTGCAACCCGGATTCCCGGCAGTCAGGGTAAGATCAGGTGTATGGCAAATGAGGGTATCTGAACCCAGATTGACATCTGGGGGTGCCAATACGGTAATTGTCAGATAGGCTGTATCCGTAAGGAAACAGGAAGAACTGTCGATGGCAATGCAATACGCAGTATAAATTCCAGGGGTGTTATAAGTGTAAAAAGGCGCTTCTTCAGTACTTTCCGGGCTATTATCCCCGAAATTCCAGACATAGTTATTGGCATTGAGGCTCGCATTGCTGAAGTTGGCATCAAAAGGAGCACATCCGCTTTGATTCCCTCCGTTGACCCCGATTTGTGCAGTAGGGCCGCTCAACTGAAAATCGATTTTGAATACAGCGAGATCCCATCCGACAGAAGACGTGGGGGCATAGGCTCCCGGACTCACAGGGAAATTAGGGCTTCCCTCACATACTGCCTCATAAACAATTCCCTTTTTGTCGAAACGGCTGGTTCCTCCATCTACATGTTCCCAGGCAGAAGAACCAAAATACGTCGCATACAACAAAGTCGGGGCATCCCGTTCGAGTACCATGATGTAGAAATCCTGTCCGTCGGTATTGGGTTGTACAGCATTCGGGCTCACCGGAAAACCTGTTGTTATTCCCCAGCCTGCTGCATAAACATTCTGGCAAAGGTCGACCAGAAAGGCAGTTGGAGTGAGTTTCCCGTTGTTGTTACCATTACCGAAAACGGTAGAATATATGACTTCCGACAAGGTTTGATCGAGTTTGTAAATAAACTGATAGCTGCCCGGATTGCCGTAACAGCCGGGTGTTACCGGAATTCCCCCGTCGGATTGACCATAAACATATACAGAATTTTCATCATCCATCTGGATAAAGAAACTTTCGTCAAAACCTGCTGTACCAATATAGGTTCCGGCGACAGCAAATGTTACATCCGGCCAGAGGATAAAAATAAATCCGTCATGCGTTCCGCCCATATAGTTCTGATGCAGGGCATATTCACTGAAATTGAAATTCTGACTTTGTGTTCCACCGGTAACATATACCATGTCTATGTCGTTCAGTTTCAGGCCATAAGCAGCATCATCTGCATTGCCACCCAGATAAGTCGACCAGACCAGGGTTGTTAATCCCGCGTTGAATTTAAAAACAACACCATCCTGACCACCATTGTAGGTAGGATCGAACACCCCGGGAGTCATCGGGAAATTGCCCGAAGAAGAAAAGGAAGCGATACATGGATTTCCACTATTATCAAGAATAATTTCTCCCCTGAATGAATCACCATAATTTACGGCCAGACTGTTCGAACCATCAGCCGCAGAGCCCCCAACATAGGTCGATCCGAGTAACGTAGCGCCATCTTCCGAAAGCCGTGTGACAAAGATGTCGGATGCCCCACCACCATATAAATTTTGAAAACAACCTGAGGATACCGGGAAATTTGTGGATGAAGTTGACCCATAAATAAACAATTCATGGTCGCCGTTTGTAACAAGACTGTGGGCATTATCACTC
Source organism: uncultured Bacteroidales bacterium (assembly GCA_964386485.1). Taxonomy (GTDB): domain Bacteria; phylum Bacteroidota; class Bacteroidia; order Bacteroidales; family CAIXZF01; genus CAIXZF01. Next base: position 5,577 of record CAYLTH010000125.1, read on the forward strand.
GAATTTCCACCGAGGTAGGTAGCCCAAAGTAATGTTGTTCCGGTTGGATTGAATTTGCTGATTCCCACATCCGTTCCGCCTCCAAAATTAGTCTGGAATGCTCCGGTTGTTGTCGGATAACCAGATCCAAAACTTCTACCTCCTGTATAAATATTCCCATCATCATCGTAAGAAGCTGAATGTCCGTAAGTAGATGCTCCCATGCTTCCGGCATATGTGGAGGCCACTACAACAGGATCGATAACAAGCTCAAGATCCTGCCTCCAGGATGAAGGAAATGAAAAATGCATCTGATTCCCGCTAATAACAAACTCACAGGGAACAACAAGGGTATCCCTTCCTGACAATTGATATGCAAAGGGTTTCTGTTCGGTCAGATCGTTAACACTGTTTTGAATAATAAGATTTCCATTTTCAATCAGTAAACCATTGGCTCCTTCATAAAAAATATCTATCTGATCCGGATTTGCACCAGGATGAACAATGAATTCATATTTAAAATGAATATCCTTTGTGTTTAGCTTCATATCTATTCCGGAATAAATTTCCGGGTAAACTACCGTGCCATAAAGCTGAACATGAGATGCCCAATGGGATGGATCTTGTCCGTAGAAGTAGTTATGATAGGTTTTATCGGGTACCTGGCCAATCGGTTTGACATCCGGATTACTTCCTCTGAAGTGCATTTTAATCGCATGACAACGAGTCAGATGTGGAGCTGATTTATCTCCTTCAGGTTCATGACTGCAACCTCCCGGGTGTTGGCATTCACTATTCTGATAGGGATCCTCCAGTACATAGGTCAGGGCATTTTTTTCTACAAACAGTTTCCCCATGGGAAGATTGGCTCTGAAAAGCTCCGGACTTTCCCATTGCCCTTTGTTTTCAATATACCGTATTTCGCTGAATTTCCGTGTTTTAGCTACATTAACAATAGGTTCGCCTGCACTGGCTGCAAAGATTATTGTTAAAGGAAGAAATAAGATCAGAAGTATACTGAATTTCATAGTCATGTAATATTATGCAAAATAGACACGCAATTCCGGGTTCTGGTTGTTAGAAGGAACAAATGTTGTAAAAAAAAACGGCAATTCCAAACCAGAGTCCCCGGTTTGGAATTGCCGTTCAGTCAGTATAAAAATAATTACTGCAAATTAACTTTGGAAGCAACAACGGTTGAGCCGTCAACAATGGCATTTAAAATATAGGCCCCGGCAGCGATTCCACTGGTATAATAGCGGATTGTCTGACCACCGGGCATGAGTTCGTTGTAGGCACGGGTGCTGACAACACGACCGGTCATATCGGTAATCTGAATGGTCACATCGGAAATTTTTTCCAGTTTCAGGTCAATAAAAATTGAACCCATCGAAGGATTTGGATAAATATTGTTGAATTGAACATTTTCTGATTCAGTGATGCTGGTAAAGCAGGTCATGGGTGTTAATACACCGGCTGGAAAAAATGCTTCAATAGCGGCAACATTGGCAATGGGCCAGATGTCGGTAGCAATAAAAGTTGAATCCGGACCAATCAGGCAAATGGTTGGATAAGCGCTTGGAGAATACAATGATCCAATTGCAGAACCACC
>CAYLTH010000125.1:7267-8728 GCA_964386485.1 uncultured Bacteroidales bacterium
GTAACTGTAAAGTTTGGGGCTTGTGACCCGATAGCATACGGCAACTGAGCCTGACTGGCAGAAAATGCAATGAGAAGCACAATCAAAAGGTAGATTTTTTTCATAATTTGGGTTTTTGGTTCATGCAAATATACAGATAGTTATGAATGTGTCGTATAGGCTGCCTGTTTTTTAGTAAAAGATTTGATCATTTCGGGTTTAATGGATTGGTTAAAACATTAAACAAAAAGAGCGAAAGCTTGTTATCTTTTAAATCCTGATCCTACCGCTTATGGAAATTTTGGTATATGTTCTGATGGCCCTGGGTGTATTTATTTTGATGGACGGTGTGGCCTGGTTCACACATCGCTACATCATGCACGGCTTTTTATGGTCGTGGCATGCTGATCATCATGCTCCCGAGCGAAAACGGTTTGAAAAAAATGATCGTTTTTCGATGATTTTTGCCCTGCCGAGTGCCTTGCTCATCATATTCGGGGCAATGAATCATTCCGGATGGATGAAAGCTGTCGGGATAGGAATAGCCCTGTATGGATTGGCCTATTTTCTGTATCACGACATCCTGTTTCACAAGCGATTACAAATTTTTGGTGAAGCCCGACATTGGTATTTCCGGGGGATAATTGCCGCCCATACCGATCATCACAAGGGAAAGAAGAACTATGGTTTCTTGTTTTTTGTGCCTGTGAAGTATCTCAAAAAAGCATTATCCGAATCAGAAACCAAAGTGGCATCATGAGTACCTATGCACTGATCCTTTTGCTATCCGGGCTTTTCCCGCTTTTACTCAGTTTTGATAAAAAGGTCAAGTTCTATACATTATTTCCGAAATTGATTCCGGCAATTCTCCTTCCTGCGATTGTATTTCTGGTATGGGATGTCTGGTTTACAGGACTTGGGGTCTGGTCGTTTAATCCTTTGCATACCGGTGGCTGGAAGATCATCAATCTTCCCCTGGAGGAAGTATTGTTTTTTCTGGTGATACCCTATGCGTCTTTGTTTACCTATGAGGTTGTACGCGTTTGGCTCGGCTGGAAACTGAGTGCAAAACACAGCTTCATTTTAAGTTTGTTGTTGTCAATAGTTTTGATAATCAGTGGTTTGGTGTTTTTTGACAGAATGTATAGTTCAGTCAATTTTTTACTTTCGGGTGTACTGATCCTTCTGCTCGGTGTTGTCTTCCGGAAGCCCTTTATGCAGGATTTTTATCCCGCCTTTCTGGTCATTCTGATGCCCTTTCTGATAGTAAACGGATTGTTAACCGGAACAGGCCTGGCAGAACCGGTCGTAATTTATAACAATGCAGAAAACCTGGGTATCCGCATTTTCACCATTCCGTTCGAAGATGTTTTCTACGGAATGTCGTTGCTGATGATGAATACAGCCATCCTGGAATGGCTTCGGAGCCGGAGATAAGTTTTTGAACAACCCTGTCAGTGGCTTCACGCCCTGACAGGGTTT
>CAYLTH010000126.1:0-8557 GCA_964386485.1 uncultured Bacteroidales bacterium
ATAACCAGTAAACCGGATTTTTCATCGGACAATCAGGATTTTAGAGGTTAAACATACGGTTTCGGTACTCAGTTTTAAGAAATTGAAAAATCATGCAAAACGCTTACAAATATAAGTTCAAAAAGCTCAAAATTGACTCAAAAGCTCAAAATATAAGATAATATTTGCAATCAGTGGCATAAGTTCAAATCCTGGGAAACCCTTCTTCGTGAAATCTTCATTTATCTTCTTAATCTTTGTGTAACAAAAAGAAAAGCCTGGAACATGCGAATCTTACTTCAGAACCCAACACAGCCTTTTAATGCGAGAATTCAAAAAGGCGAGAATGCAAGAATGCCCGAATTATTGTTTAACCAGGATGCAGAACAAAAGACTTTCCAGGTCTCGACAATTCATCGTTTACCTAAATTCAGTCATGAAGACCTTGAAAGTCATCGTCACATTTCCCTTTTCCCTTTTTCCTTTAAACTTGTTCAACCCTGTCAGTCGTTATAAACGCTGACAGGGTTCGTTTTGCGAGAAGGAACATCTAAGCCGGGTTTGGGAGCCAGTGTGAGTTTGAGAGCCTGTGTGAGGACTGCGATCATTTTTCTTTGGAGTTCCACTTATTAAATAAAAAACCCTGCCAGTATTTGCAAAACTGACAGGGTTTAACTGATGTTTGTTGGAAAATACGGCAAACTTACTCTACTATAAACTTCACTTTTGCAATCTGAGTATTTTCATTGCTGAGCACACCCATATAAACTCCGGCCGGCAGGGAACGGACATCGTATCTGATAACACCCTGGTAAGGTGCAACATAGAGATCATCCACTTGTTTCCCAAGATAATCATAGATACACATCCGCATGGGAAGGTTATTGTTACTAATATCCAGTTCAAATTGAATTATTTCAGATGCAGGATTCGGATAGGCTGAAATTTGATTGAGATTCAGCATGTCCTCAATTCCTGCATGGTAAATAGTATCGCATTCTGACCCGATCTTCGGACCAAGACGGAAGTTGGGGAAGACGGGGCTTATAAATCCTGGTCTACACATGGTAATTGCTCTTTGAATTACATTGCATCCGATACCCTTGATATCTGGATTTTCAATTACATGTAGAAATGGGTTATTGAAACTTGAAATGAGTATTCTTCCATCCCAAACATTTTGCATTTCTACAAAGGCGGTAGGTGTGAGATTATAAAATGTACTATCCCAGGTAGCTACCATTATTTTGCTGGCAGCAATATCAGGTGCCGTCAAATCATATTGCCAAACCTCAATTAGAGTTGTGTAATAGAGAAGTTTTGAGTTGGGTGAAAATTCAACCATTGCTCCTCTTTGCCAAGGGATAAACCCGCCAATATCCAGATAATCACTCAATAATCCGGTACACCGGTCGAATTTGAAAAGTTCCAGACGAACGGGTTGCCCACCGACGGAATCGCCTGACCGGGCAAACAGGTTGCCATCCGGTGAGAAAACAGCCTTGACTCCTTCATTCATTGAGCTTGCAGAGCCAATGTATTGCTTGCCGATTACATGCAAGCCGCCGGGATCTAACAGAATGCGGTAATAGGCGGGCTGACCAAATTCGGGAACAAGAATCCACCAGTCTCGACCATTGCCATGCCTTACGGCTGCCATTAATCCTTCGTCAAGCGTGTCATTGATCAATACGACATTGCGTTCTGTTACAGCCCCTAGACCATTTTCCCATTCCATATCAACAATTGAGAATCGTAATGGGTAAGTGTAATACATTATTCCATTTCCAATTTGCAGGTCTTCATGGATCACATAATAGAGATTTTCTTTACCAGGATTTGGTAAGATAATCGCTTTATGGGTTAAGGGATAAAAGTCCGGGAAAAGTTCCCAGATAGCCTGACTGGTCGGTAAACTATCACCATTAAGCATAATCTGTCCATTACGATTGCAGATATCACGGCCATCGGTAAAGATGATAAGTTCACCGTTCGAATTGCTGATTGAGGAAGTATTTCTAACTAAGAAAAGAGGATGTAAGAATGTGCTACAGGAAATTGTTTGATTATTAAATCCTAAAACAAACCCTTTGTAATAAGGATGACTTGGCTCGTTTCCTTTTCCCAATACCCAATTGTAATCCCTTTTAGAATCAACAAACCATTGCGTAAAACCTAATAAAGAATAAAGCAACATTGTTGCAGTTAACAATAGCTTCTTTCGCATCTTCTTAATTTTGGACTACGAATTTACCAACATTAACGATACGGTCGAGATAACGGGCCTGAATAAAATACACTCCATTTTGAATTCCTCGCAGGTTGATGATGCTCAGATTTTGCGTGGTATGGGATTCAATACCATCAACCTGCCGACCAAGTGCATCATAAAGCTCGATAGTAACGACACCCTCAACGGTTTCATCCCAGAAAACCTGTAATTGATCTTTTGCCGGATTTGGAAAATAGCTGAAGGATGGCTGGTTTGATGAAACGGTGGAAGATTTGATAATTCCTTCCAGCAGACAAATCTCTTGATCGTTGAACAGCGTGTCTACAATAGAAGAATATACGCTACGGGCCAGATATACTGCCTTGCCACCACTGATCGGGCATTGACTGGCGATGGTGAACAAGGTTATTTTTTGAGTTTCAGTAAAGTTGGAAATTCCCAGGTTGAGTGTTCCGGAGATAATCTCCCTAACCACTTTTTCATTGGCTTCCTGGATACTCGTGACAGGCAACTGGTTCAGATCCGACTGAATTGATGAAAGGTCAGTTGTTCTTTGGTTAATCAGAGCTTGTTGGGCTGCATGAATCAGCGGACGTAATCCTTCATACGACAGGATCAGCATGCAGCGAATGCTGGTATACATGGCAGAGTCCTGTTGTGTTATACTGTTTGCAAGTAATACCTTAATTGTTCCCAGACTGTCCAGCAGTTGAAACTGCATCCGGCTCAGGCTGTCGATTATCGCAGTCATTAACTGACCCTGCCTGAAAATTCCGGATATTTCTTGCTCATAATCCTGATATTGCCCTGCTGACAAATCCTGCGTTTGCTGATAAAAACCTGCAAGGACGGTATCGCTGTTGACCAGGTTTGTATTTTCAGATAATTTCTGGTAGAGATAGCGGTCATTAGACCAGTCAAGTTCATCCTGGTACACTGGATATTGAAGACTATCAAAAGCGATGGCATAATCGAGTTGTCCTGCAATCGTATCAAAATTCACAGACATGGCAGTTCCGCTACCTTCGCAGGGAGGTACCATAAGTTCACAGTCAAAATTTGGTCCGGGTATTGGGTCATTGGAAAACCATCCACTCACATTAGTGGTTGGAGGCAAGCAGTATGGGCATGAGGGTCTTACTTTATACAATGATGATGAGAATGGTCCGTTATGACGTGCTGCAACATCCGGATATAAGGGAGTTGCAGTCCCCAGCCATTTGTTTCCTTTATATTCCTGATCTCCGGTAGTTGCATATTGATTATAATAGAGGCCAGTAGTATGGTCATACATTTTATTCCCCCGGATTTCACTTCCGCCGCAGCCATCTTCAAACCCGATTCCGGTATAGGTTTTATGCGTTAGGTTGCAGGAATAGCGTGCTGAAGTAGTGGAGACAACCTGGATTCCAAAGGGTTCATGGGAAACAAAATTGCCAATCTGGTAGTCATCGCCATAAACAGAATTACATCGGATTTTATTGGCTCTGCAACTTACTAATTTGATCCCGGCCAGATTGGAAGTAGCATCCATTAGGTTGACCGTATTTTCTGCGATGGTACTCTCCCAGTTTGAATTCGCAAAAATACCATACTTACCTCCAGGATTTACCATAAGTTGATTTTTGTAAATGTTTTCATATCCTGTGACAGGCAGACCAGTCTCATCGATCTTAATACATGCATTTATAAAAGGGTAATCTGCTGGTGGAGATAAGGATATGGAATTTTCAACAACATCAATGTATCCAGCAGGATCACATTGGTAAAGAAAAATACCTTCATAAGTGCATTCTATATTATTATGATCTAAAGTGATCATTTTGTCTGAACACAAATCTGCTTTAATCCCTGTAATAACACCTTTAATGATGTTGTTATTAGCAACAAGGTGAGTTTTAACTACATGTATACCCTCATCACAGTCCTGAATATCATATAATAAGAAGGGGTCGTTATTCCCTTCTTTTAATAACTGGTATGTTCCGCTCCATGGTGTCGACGGACTAAATATCAGACTAATCGCAACTCCATCTGGTCCTGGGCCTTCAATATTTTTAAAAGTTGCAAAGTTGCTGTAGATACTAACATTTGAGTTTAATGCTGAAACACCATTTAGAATGCCTTCAAAACTATTTGGACCTCCCACGTATTGTAATTCAAGCAATGGATTCCACAAAGATATTATTCCTGCTTTAGGTCTCTCGTTAAGAAATGGAGGCAGAAGTCCATTTCCTGTTTCAGTAAAGGTATTGTTCTTTAAAACCATCTTCGGATTTGAAGCCCAGGTAACAATGCCATTCCTGTTATCAAAGAAGGTACATTGATCAAGATCAATTGTCGATTTGTAAGGTTCAACCCAAATTGCATTTATTCCGTCCTGAATCCTACATAAACTTAACTCTAATATGGCATCATCCTCTACATTTATTGATTGCCACATCTGTTCTCCGCATGCATAAATGTGCACTCCTTCCATTTTAAACCGAACACCAGGTTTGATAACAATCTGTGCATTGTTCCACATAGCAATTTCGTTTACATTACCTGGCATATTGAAGTTTTGGTCAATAGTAAATACTCCATATACAAACACAACAGATTGCCAGGATTGACCTGATGCCAGAAATGCTGTTAATGTTGTGTTATTAAGTATTGTTGCATTTGGTGAGGTACATGATCTTATTGCAGTTATCGCCACACTGTCTGTGCAGACTAAATTGAAAGAACTATCTTTGACTTCCAGATATACCTTATATGTTCCAGAGTCACTAAGGTTAATTATTGGATTTCCAATAGTTGAATCAGTGGCGAAATCTATTACAGAAGGATTGGATGTCCACCAAATAAAATGGAATTGTGGTTGGTTTGAATAAATATTGTCCAAAAAGAAATCAGAGTTTGTTGTTGTAAATGGCTTGCTGTGAAGAGTAATAAATGAAGGCGCCGGTGATATGATCACATTTACTGAGTATGTTGTTATGGTGTCATAAATAGTATCGTTTATAGTGAGATTGTAAATACCAGCATCGGATGCGTTCGTGTTTGGAATGATGATGCCTTTATCAGTTGAACTAAAGTTATTGGGTCCGGTCCATTGCCAGGAAGTTCCTCCAAAGGCCTGGAGGATTAGTTCCTGTCCGGCAATTACCGGGGAATTGCTGTAGAGGGATGCACGAAAGAATTCATGGTCACTGTAAATCTGGGCAAAGAGATTGATGCCTGCCAGATTGCAAAGTGCCAATATTGTCAATACTCTGATGAAAAAGAAGGACTTGAGTTGTTTTGATATTTGTAAGTTCATGATTACTGAAAATTAATGTGAGACTAAAAATTAGGTGTGTTATAATAGGTTATGAATGCTCGTACCTAATGAGGCTCAAGAAAATCAGTTACAGGAATTTTTCTTTGAAGAAAAAGGAATTTGCCTTGTAAGTAGTAGCTTTCGGGAGTAGTTGATTTACTCTTTCTCTCAACGGAAACAACATATTCAGAGAAATGGGCCTTGGGAAGGCCGTAATTAAGGGGGAGATATAGGGATAAGTCAAGACTCATCATGAAGGATTTTTAACATTTAAATCATTTCACATGACCGGAAGCAATATTAACTGCTCCGACCAATCAATCTAATTCTCAATCCTTCTATCCCTGATGCAAGTATGCCATATAGCAAATGATTGAACAAACGAAAATTCCCCCCGGAATGGTTCAATCCTTACATCACTACAAATATAATCAAAATTAATGGAATGTCAAGTAAATAGTAGATAAATAATTATAAATTAATATTGTAATATAAACAATACTGAAAATCAATTGGTTGTTACTAAAACCAATACTTTTTTTTGGCAGAAGAACCCGTGTGATAGGCACTGCCATTCACCATAAACCTTTTGTTATCTATTGAATTCTATGAATCTCTGTTTTGAAAGGAAAAACCGGGATCATTCAAATCTTATTTCAGAACCAAACAAGGCTTTTTAATTCGGGAATTCAAAAGGGCGAGAATACGAGAATGCGGGAATTGCGGTTTGACCATGGCTGCCGAACAAAAGACTTTCCAGGTCTCGTAAGTTCATCAGTAACGTAACTTCAGTCATGAAGACCTTGAAAGTCAGGCAATCACCAGTTACCAGTTAACAGTTACCAGTTACTAGTTACTTTTTTTCTATCTTTGACCGCTTATTCCTTCATTTTGGCTGCGATACAGAACAAGCGTAAGATTTTTAACGATCCGGTATATGGCTTCATTACCATTCCGGATGAATTGCTGTTTGATCTCATCGAACACCGATGGTTTCAACGCCTGCGCCGTATCAAACAACTCGGACTCACCCATCTGGTCTATCCCGGTGCACTTCATACCCGCTTCCATCATGCTCTCGGTGCCATGTATCTCATGAAACAGGCTGTCGATACGCTGCGTCTCAAAGGAATCAGCATCAGCCCGGAAGAGGAACGCGGTGTTCTGGCGGCGATCCTGCTGCATGATATCGGCCATGGTCCGTTTTCCCATGCGCTCGAAAACTGCCTCGTTTTCGACATGGATCACGAAGATCTTTCGAGTCTCTACATGGAAGCGCTGAACCGTGAGTTTGACGGGAAACTCGATCTGGCCATTGCCATTTTCCGCAATGAATATCCGAAGACATTTCTGCACCAGTTGGTTTCGAGTCAGCTCGACATGGACCGCATGGATTACCTCAAGCGCGACAGCTTCTATACCGGTGTTTCGGAAGGGGTAATCAACTCCGACCGCCTGCTGAATATGCTTACCGTGAGCAATGATATGCTGATGGTGGAAGCCAAAGGGATCTATTCGGTCGAGAAGTTTATTGTAGCCCGCCGACTGATGTACTGGCAGGTCTATCTTCATAAAACCGTGCTGGCAGCCGAAAAGATGCTCGTACATACACTGAAACGGGCGAAAACACTGTCGGAAAGCGGATTCGCCGTTTTCGCAACCCCGGCGCTGGATGTTTTTCTGAAAAACCGCTATACACTCCGCGATTTTCAATCCAATCCCGCTTTGCTCGATGATTTCTCCAATCTGGATGATTCCGACCTTTCTGCCTGTATCAAAGTGTGGGCACAGTCGACGGATCCCATCCTTTCATCCCTGAGCCATGATCTGGTGCAGAGGCATTTATTCCGCATCGAAATTCAACGCAAACCATTTGATCCTGAATATATTACCGAAATTCAAAATGCCGTGCTGCAGATGCCCGGTATGAACCCGGATCTGGTTTCCTATTATTTTTATCAGGGCGAAATTGCCAACAACGCCTATACACCGGCCACCGATAAAATCAATATTTTGCATAAAGACGGAACGGTATCCGATATTTCAAAGGATTCGGATCAGTTGAATATTTCGATACTATCGGAGACCATCACCAATTATTACCTGTGTTATCCCAAGAATTTAAAAATATAACCTATGGAATTCAGCGCAAAGCAACTGGCCGAAGTTTTACAGGCAACAATCGAGGGCGATCCTGATGTGAAAGTCAGCAAGTTATCCAAAATTGAAGAAGGAGCTCCCGGCACCTTGTCATTTCTGGCGAACCTGAAATACACGCATTATATCTATGATACACAGGCCTCTATTGTAATCGTTGGGAATGATTTTGTTCCGGAACGACCGGTACAGGCTGTTTTGCTGCGGGTCGAAAATCCATATGCATGTTTTGCACAGCTTCTCGAGATGTACAATCAGATTACCCAGAATAAACGCGGGATTTCGAGTCTGGCCTTTATTTCTCCTACGGCAGAAGTAGCTGAAGACGTGTATATTGGTGAATTTGCCGTGATTGCCGACGGAGCCAAAATTGGCCGGGGTGCCAAAATTTATCCGCAGGTCTATGTGGGCGACCGCGTTACGATCGGTGCAGAAAGCATCCTGCATCCCGGCGTAAAAGTCTATAGCGACAATGTCATCGGAGCCCATTGTACCCTGCATTCGGGTGCTGTAATTGGTGCCGATGGCTTTGGGTTTGCGCCGAATCAGGATAATGTCTATTCAAAAATTCCGCAGACTGGCAATGTAATCCTCGAAGATCATGTGGATATCGGAGCCAATACCTGTATCGACCGCGCTACCCTGGGCTCTACCATTATCCGTAAAGGGGTAAAACTCGACAATCTGATTCAGATTGCACACAATGTTGAAATCGGGAATAATACCGTGATTGCAGCACAAGTAGCCATTGCCGGCTCCACAAAAATAGGAAAGAATTGCATGTTTGGCGGACAATCCGGCATAACCGGGCATGTTACCATTGCCGATGAAGTAAAAATTGCTGCCCAGAGTGGTATCGAAACCAGTTTTAAGGAACCCGGTGC
>CAYLTH010000127.1:0-8431 GCA_964386485.1 uncultured Bacteroidales bacterium
TTTGATTCTCGGGCCTGACGAATCAAAATGCCGATTTTCAATGATTCTACTTCCCGATCCAGATCGTCACGACGGGGTGTTCCGGTTTCACCGTAAACTTCATCTTTTAATTGTGACCAGCCTTTTATGTTTGATTTTACTGTTTTCATAAATTTCCTTTTCCTTTTTCTGCATAATATTCTGCCATTAACTTTACCGCCACTGCTATTTCCTTTTTCGGGGTCTTCTGTGTCTTTTTCTGAAATCCATTCAGCAGAATCACAAGCCGACCTTCATCAAAAAAACAAAATACCCTCCAAATATCAGATCCTAAGGATATTTTAGCTTCATAAAGCCCATCTTTATCTCTTATGTGTTCTAAGTACCTTTTTGGTATATGCTGTTGATATTCAATAATTTCAAAAATTTTGAAGATTTTATTCTGAACCTTAACTGGTTGATTCCGAAGGAATTCTTCAAAATAGTGCTTGTAAGCAATTATTGTTCTGACATTTTCCAAGCCAAAATTTTTAACAAACGTAACTATAAAGTTACATTTATGCAAGTTTATTCAATAATATTTTCTGGTCCCTGAGAAGATTATATTATCCATTGCATTGCGGTTTTAGTTAAAGAGAGAAAGTTTGAGTGCTTGTTTGAGAACGATAATAAAATTCTCAATACTCACTCTGTCTCTCAAACTCCCATCTTTTCCTGGGCAATGTGGGAGTTCCCCGCTCGCGTAAGAAACCGCTATAAGGGTCTGCAACCGCTGACAGGGTTGGACGAGTTTTGGGGAGTGGTAATTGGCAATATATTCCCGCATTCTTGCAATCTTGCCATTTTGAATTCTTGAATTAAAAAGCTGCGTTGGGTTCTGAAATAAGATTCGAATGTTCGCGGCTTTTCTCTTCAAAACATAGATTCATAGAATTCAATAGATAACAATAGGATTTTGGATTAGCAGGCAATTATCTAACTTTCTTTTTGTTACACGGAGATACACGAAGATAAAAGAAGATAGCTATGTCATTTAAAATGCAACCGCTTAAAACAAAAAATAAGAACCATTCCGGGACTGTAACTCAACATTAAAAAGTTCTGGATTGGTAAGAATCCATGTTCTTTGACTTGTATTTGTTCTTATAAATTGGAGTTTTGATTTTTCTACTAATACAAGTTTTCGTGAGCCAGTCTCAAAGGTGTAACTCCAATGAGGATATATGACATTGCTAAGAAATCCTTTTGCCATTTCAGTATCGTATAAATTGACGATATGGGCTATTGAATCGGCATTTAAATCAAGCATTGAATAGAACTGTTTTCCAATTGGTTTTATATTATCAAAAATCAGAACAGGAGAATCACCTAAGAATAACACACCGATAGGATCTGGTTGTTTAAAACCACTATCCTCAAAAAAAGTAGGAATCTCTGTGTTTCCATTGATATTCATAAAGTTAGAATCTGATTGAGATGAAAATATAACAGAATAAATATTCGGCAACCTGTGATTTGGTTTAATCTTTTCCTTCTTTAAATATTCAAACAGAATATTATACAAAATACTGGTATCCAATCGAATCGCCAAAGGAATAGAATCGTCTTTATGTGTAAAGTTGTCATACTTATCCGGTTTATTCGGATTACACGCCAATACCGCAACACAAGTAATAAAAATTATCAGGATCAACTTAAACTTATTCATTAATGGATAGGACATCATCTGATAATTAGTTCATTAATCATTGAAAATCTCCAGCAAATGCCGTAAAATTCAATTTCGTATCCGGTTGGGATTGTAAATGTAGGAAAAATTGGGTTTCTGCAATCACCGCTTCTGTGCCTTGGTTTATCCTTATTGCGCCTTTGTGGTTGAAGAAATTCAGGCAATCGATCTCATCTAATCAAAAGGGGAAATTTTATCTGAGAAAACCTGCCTGACTGAGTCACGCAGGCAGGTCTGTGTTTTCATCTGTGGTTATCTGTGGAAAAATCATAAACCGCTGTATTTCAACATTTTAAATAAAAAAAATTAGGCAAAACCTCCATTTTACTTAAGATTATCCCGGGAGACTTTCCAGGTCTCGTAAAGGCATTGTTTAGGTAAGTTCAGTCAGGAAGACCTTGAAAGTCATAGCATAACACCGGAACACCCGAACACCGGAACACCGGAACACAGATTTTCCCGATGCACTGCCAAATGTGCAAATGTGCAAATATACCAGTATAGCAATGTACCAACCGGAACACCTGAACACCATTACGCCTTTCGCAGCGATTCGATCTGGCTTTGGAGAACGGAGATCTTGGCTTCGGCATCCTGTTGTTTTTTGCGCTCAAGATCCACAACCTGTTCGGAAGCATTTTTGACAAAGCCCGGATTATTGAGCTTCTTCATTACCGTATTCAAAAAGCCATTCGTATAGCGGATCTCTTCTTCGAGTTTCAGAATCTCGGCTTCAACATCCATCTTATCCAGAATCGGAATGTAGAATTCGGTAGAGCGATCTACAAACGATATGGCTCCATCTACTTTATCTGCCACATATTCAATGGATTCGAGGTTGCATAACTTTGCCAGGATCGGATCAAAATGAATATCGGCTGCTTCACTCAGGTTTTTCCGGATCATCAGCTTCAGCGGATCGCGCTGCGGCAGATTTTTCTCCTTGCGGATAGTGCGGATCTGCGTGATGACTTCAGCGGTAAATTCAAACCGGCTGATCAGATTTTCATCAAACGCCTGTACTGCAGGCCATTTTGCAATAATCAGATCATCCCCTTCTTTCCGCTCTGCCAGAATATGCCAGATCTCCTCGGTGATAAACGGCATGAACGGATGGAGCAGTTTCATGAGGGTTTCGAAGAAGGAAACACTCTGCTGAAGTGTCAGACTATCAATCGGATGCTGATAAGCAGGCTTAATCATTTCGAGATACCAGGAACAAAAATCATCCCAGATCAGCTTGTAGGTCGACATCAGGGCATCCGAAAGGCGGTATTTCGAGAAATGATCTTCGATCACAGCCAGTTCTTTGTGAAGACGGGCTTCGAACCATTCAACAGCTACTTTGGCATAAGCCGGTTGTTCTAATGTAGCATCGGTTTCCCATCCTTTGATCAAACGCAGGGCATTCCAGATTTTATTGCTGAAGTTTCGTCCCTGTTCGCAGAGATCTTCATCAAAGGGCAGATCATTCCCGGCCGGACTGGTGAGCAACATGCCAACACGTACTCCGTCGGCACCATATTGTTCGATCAGACCGAGCGGATCGGGGCTGTTTCCGAGTGATTTCGACATTTTCCGGCCGAGTTTATCGCGGACAATCCCGGTAAGATAAACGTTCTTAAACGGAATGGTATCGCGGTATTCGATTCCGGCAATGATCATACGGGCAACCCAGAAAAATAAAATTTCGGGCGCAGTAACCAGATCATTGGTCGGGTAATAGTATTTAATATCCTCATTTTCAGGATCAATCAGTCCGTCAAAAACAGAAATAGGCCAGAGCCAGCTGCTGAACCAGGTATCCAGAACATCTTCATCCTGTTTGAGATCAGCCGCAGTAATGGTTTTTCCGGTCAGCGCAGAAGCCTGTTCAACCGCTTCTTCCATACTTCCGGCAACAATGATCTGACCATCAGCAAGATAATAGGCCGGAATCCGCTGTCCCCACCAAAGCTGACGCGAAATGCACCAGTCTTTTACATTTTCCATCCAGTGGCGATAGGTATTCTTGAATTTCGCCGGGTGGAATTTGATGGTATCATCCATTACCACGTCGAGCGCGGGTTTGGCGAGGTCCTGCATCTTCATAAACCATTGGGTGCTGAGTCGTGGCTCAATCACTTCGTTGGTTCGTTCGGAATAGCCGACTTTATTGGTATAATCTTCGATTTTGGCAATGTGGCCGGCAGCTTCGAGATCAGCGGTAATGGTTTTCCTTACAGCAAAGCGGTCTTCACCGATATACAACTGCGCCGCTTCGCTCATAGTACCGTTATCGTTAAAGGTATCGATGGTTTCGAGGCGATGTTTAATCCCAAGGTTATAGTCGTTGATGTCATGGGCAGGTGTCACCTTCAGGGCACCTGTACCAAATTCACGGTCGACATATTCATCCAGAATAATCGGAATACTGCGGTGAATGAGCGGAACGAGAACCCGTTTGCCATGCAGGTGGAAAAAGCGTTCATCTTCCGGATGTACACAAATAGCGGTATCGCCCAAAATTGTCTCCGGACGGGTTGTAGCAACAGTAACCCATTCGTTTTCAGTACCTTCTACGAGATACTTCACATAATAGAGTTTGGATTGTACCTCGCGATACATCACTTCTTCATCGGAGACAGCCGTTAATGCTTTCGGGTCCCAGTTAACCATGCGGGCACCCTTGTATATCAGACCTTTACGATAAAGATCAATGAATACGTCGATGACCTGTTTGTACAGGGTTTTATCCATGGTGAAACGGGTACGTTCCCAATCGCAGGAAGCGCCCAGTTTTTTAAGCTGTTCGAGGATAATTCCGCCGTGTTTTTCTTTCCATTCCCAGGCATGTTCCAGAAATTCTTCGCGGGTGAGGCTGGATTTCTGAATTCCTTCTGCCCTGAGTTTTTCAACAACCTTGGCTTCTGTAGCGATGGAAGCATGGTCGGTACCGGGCAGCCAGAGGGTATTTTTCCCCATCATACGCTGGCGGCGGATCAGAACATCCTGTATGGTATTGTTGAGCATATGCCCCATGTGCAGAACGCCGGTAACATTGGGAGGCGGAATGACGATGGTATAGGGTTCACGTTCATCCGGTGTTGAGTTGAAATAGCGTTTAGTTAGCCAGTGCTGATACCACTTATCTTCCGTTAATTTTGGTTCGAACTTGGGAGCAATTTCCATACGATACTATCCATTTAAAAAATAATTTGCAAAGGTATAAAATTAATAGAGGCAGAAATGCGGGGAAACAAGCAAGGTCAAAATAATCCAATTACCTGACTTTCAGCTTTCTGCCAAGCTTTAACTTGGTAGTTTTCGAAATCCCGTTCAGTCTGCAGAGTGCAGAAACGGTGGTATGGTGTTTTTTCGCGATCTGGGATAAAGTATCGCCTTTCTTAATGGTGTGCCAGGAACCGGACTTCCCGTTGCTGCCTTTTGCGGAACCGGCTTTGGCCTTTTTACTCTTTCCGGATAATTTAAACAGGTCGGGAGTAATAATCAGGGTATCCTTTTTGAGGGTAAAGTTCTCCATATCAAGGAGTACCAATGGATCAAAAGGATCTCCGAGAAAGCGTGTTTCGAAATGGAGGTGGGTCGTTGTTGCTCTTCCGGTTCGTCCGCCAAGCCCAAGTACATCTCCGGCTTTTACATCATCGTTTACTTTGACCAGCAGTTTTGACAAATGCGAATACACGGTTTCCAATCCGTTAAAATGGCGGACTACCACAATGTTGCCATACCCTCTGTATCGTCTTGATAATCTGACCTTTCCGTCGAATGCACAATAAACAGGATCCCCGGCATCCAGCTTAATATCCACGCCGGCATGTACACGGCGGCCACGATATCCGAAAGGAGACAAGAACCGTCCTTTTACCGGAAAAACAAAGGGATTTTCGGAAGGATGGCTTAAAACGAGCATGATGGAATCTTCCATTTCTTCCGGATTCGCTTTCCGGATCCGGACATTGGTATTATCCCATGAATTATTGTAAAGTACATCCGAAGGGATAAAAATAAAATCCTCCGGGATATATTCCTGCATATCGTGAACAGAATCACCCAGCATATCCGGAATATCTTCCTCTGCTTCGGTTGAATCAACACGGGTTTGCTGGGCATGCAAACTTACTGAAAAACAACTCAATAAGCTGATCAACAACCAGACTGAAATCTGTTTCTTATATGTAGTTAGTGCTAATTTCAATTTCGGGATTCCGGGGCGTGTTAAAGCCAACCGAAGTTTTGTAATTTTGCAAAGGTATTGATAAGTCCGGTGATTCGCAAACCGGACATGCTAAATGATATATAAATCATATATATAATAAACAGAAGTGAAAAATTGGTTTTTATCCCTGAGCCGGTCGAAATGGCGGTTTCTTTTGTATGGTATTATCGTGATCTATGCCCTGGCTGGTTTTTTTCTTACAACGGTATTTTTTGCCATTAAATTAGGTTTGACGCGGGATCCGGGTACCGTTGATTTCAACGACCGTTATTTTGCGAACATTTCCCGACAGACAGATTCGCTTAAAAATGGTGACAGCCTGAAAGGCATGAATGAGGCTTATGTTTTCAGCCGGATGGCCCTTTTATCGAAACACTATCCCCTGAATGCCCGGAAGGTACTGGACGTATATTATCAGTCGAAGAATCCCTTTATCAGTGTCCAGATGATGGATGCTGCAGGTTTGTATCTGGAACAAAATCAGGATTATACAAAAGGATTAAATGCCATACGGAATGAGGAAATCCACCCCGTTGAAACGGCATCTGATTCGAGCCTGTATCCCTGGGCAAATACTATTGAGTGGAGAACGCTGCGCGAGGCTGTTATTAAAGACAAAGCCATTATTGATTCGGTGGCAGCGCTGACCGGAATTTCGCCCCGTCTGATTACAGCCATGCTCATTGGCGAGCAGATTCGTTTGTTTGATTCGAAGCGGGAAGCCTTTAAGAAATGGATCTCCCCCTTAAAAATCCTTGTTAATGAGACAACACTTTCGCTGGGTGTTATGGGAATCAAGGAAGAAACGGCTATCAAAATTGAGAATTACCTGAAGAATGCGGAAACACCTTTCTATCCGGGGCCGGAGTATGCGCATTTACTCGATTTCCGCACATCAGATCTTCCGACAGAGCGGTTTCAGCGACTTACAAATCCCCGCAATCATACCTATCCCTACCTCTATTGTGCCCTGTATCTCAAACAGATCATGAATCAGTGGAAACACAGTGGTTACGATATTTCGGGGAATGTAGGCATCCTGGCGACCCTGTACAATCTCGGCTATCCGGTTTCCAAACCGAAACCCGATCCGAAAGTGGGTGGTTCGCGCATTATGGTGAACGGGATCGAATACACCTTCGGGCGCCTGGCCTATGAGTACTATTATTCCGGAGAGATCAGTGAAGCGTATCCCCTATAAGCGGGCGGCTTTCATAAAAATGCATGATTTCCTCTGAACCTCCGCTTCTTTGACCGTAATCAATTTTGAACCCTTCGTGCAGTCCGTTCCCGCGTAACATCAACCCTTTCCGGTATTGCGGCCCTGTAGGCAGCGCATGGTCATAGGCTTTCAGGTCTTTGGGATCGATGTAATGGAAGCGTACATTGTTAATCTGTTCGGTTCTGACACGGGGTTCGGGCGGTGGCAGCGGAGCCAGGAAACTTCCCTGCCGTGAAAGTGCTTCTCCCGTATTAAAGCGTGCAGCAGAGAAGCTAAATATCAGGAAAAGATAGAAAAATACCGGGGGCAAATATTTTAAACGGACCTGCTTTTCGAGCGGATGCAGCAGAAATTGAAGCGGAATACTGATACCCAGCAACAGCATGGTAACGATAAACCGGGGCGAAGGTGCCGAAAAGAACCACAGGACGAGGGAAGCCCAGATGATGGCATAAAACAAAGCCAGTCCTGATTGCAGCAGTTGCTGACGAACCTTGCGAAACATCAGACTTAATCCACTGATTAACAGTAGTATAAATAAGATAATACTAAATATTCCAAGATTTAAAAACCAGGATATAAACCACTGAAAAGCAAAATATTTCTGGTTTCCATCGAGCGGCAGAGCCGGATCAGAGGCCCAGGACCGAATGAGGTTCTGCTCGAACTGCACATCGGCAAAAGGAATTTTCCAGTCGAACGGAAAGATATCCGGATAGGGAAAAGGATACAGCAGATACCCGGTCAGGATGAGGTTACGACCCAGGTAAGGGAAAACGACGAATCCAATGATACTCAGCGCTATCGCCTTCTTTGGGAGCGCTTTCATGTTCCATGCCCATACCAGGGCCGGAATCAGAAACAGGGCATGACTGAGTTTGAGGCTGATCAGGAAAGAGCTGATCAGGATGAGTGACAGTCGATTTGATTCCGATTCGGGTCTGCCGGCTTGGGTGCGTAGTTCGCAATACAATATAAATAAAAACAGAGCCGAAGCCGGATCCTGACCGGAGGAGCTTAGTGATGAATGAAAAAAGCGGTAAATCGTAAGCAATACCGCCCATTCCAGAACAAAGAGCAGGGAATTACCGGCTTTCAGCAAAGCATTGCTGCGTTGCATCATGCGCAACAAGGCGAGCAACCAGATAAAACCATTCAGGGGAAATGCGGGATATCCCAGTAACCAGCGAGGTGAATACAGGGCATTCCCGACAAACAGAGATGAATTATATCCCAGATTCGAGAAGAAATTCCCCAATCCTTTGACAACACCGTATTCTTC
>CAYLTH010000128.1:0-5217 GCA_964386485.1 uncultured Bacteroidales bacterium
GATAGTTGATAGTTAATCAAGAATCTACCCACAGGAAAACAGATTTTCCCGATGCAATGCCAAATGTGCTAATGTGCAAATATACCAGTAAAGCAATGTACCAGCCGGAACACCCGAACACTTGAACACCCGAACACTTGAACACCCGAACACTTGAACACTTTTATTACCTTTGCAAAAACTCCGTTTATGTTCGACTTCAACAACACCAAAATAGCCTTTGAAAGCAAAAATGATCAGGATTTGCGCCGCACCTGGTTTTTGTTTAAGATGTTATCCTTTCCCTGGCTGGTATCTGCCGCAAATAACCTGCTGAAAGCAGCTATTTCGCTGCATATTCCCATCGACTGGCTCGTAAAACCAACAGTATACAAGCAATTTGTGGGCGGGGAAACAATACAGGAGTGCATTCCGGCTGTAACCCGGCTCGGCAAGTATAACATGAAAGCCATCCTGGATTACTCGGTCGAAGGCGGCGGATCCGACGATCATATCCGCTATACGCTGGAAGAAACCCTGCGCTCCATCCGGAATGCCGGAACCAATCCGAATATTCCGTTTGCTGTATTCAAACCAACCGCTTTCGGAGATGTTGCCGTGATGGAAAAAGCCAGTAAAGGAGCGCCACTCACAGACTTTGAAATACAGGATATCAATCTATACAAAGATCGGGTGAATACGCTGTGTAAAACCGCCCATGAACTGGGTATTCCCATCCTTATTGATGCGGAGGATTCATGGTATCAGCCCTTTATCGATGATGTGGTGGATTCGATGATGGCCCGGTACAACACCGAAAAGGTTATCGTGTACAATACCTTCCAGATGTACCGCCATGATCGTTTGTTGAAACTGGAGGAAACCCTCCGGAAATCGAAAGAAGGAGGATATCTGGCCGGACTCAAATTTGTGCGGGGTGCTTATATGGAAAAGGAACGTCTGCGTGCAGCCGCAATGGGTTATGCTTCACCGATTTATCCGGACAAAAAAGGAACGGATGATGCCTTCGATCATGCCCTCAGCCTGAGTATGGAAAACATTGACCGTGTTACTATTTTCTGCGGAACACACAATGAAAACAGTTGCCGTCACCTGGCCGGTATGATGGAAAAAACCGGCATGGCCAAAAACGATCCGAGGATCTGGTTTTCACAGCTTTACGGCATGAGCGACCATATCAGTTTTAACATGTCGGCCGATGGCTATAATGTTGTCAAATACCTGCCCTACGGACCTGTCAGCTCCGTGATGCCCTATTTGTTCAGAAGAGCTGAAGAAAACACCTCGATTGCCGGACAAACCGGTCGAGAATTACGACTGCTCGAAATGGAGAAATCCCGCAGACAAAATGGTTGATGTGGAGACGCACAGCCGTGCGTCTCTACAATTTAATACCAAAAAATATACCAAATGATCAGGTTTATCCGATTTTTCAATGAGCATTTCGGATTTCCGTTGCGACGAAAATACCTGGTAAAACGCATTCTGCCACTCCTGCCCGATTCCGGCACTGTGCTCGATCTGGGTTGCTCTGATGGCAGGCTTGCCATGGAATTCATGCTGAAAAAGCCCGGATTAATCATTACAGGTGCCGACACCCTGATCCAGGATGACTGCAAAATTGCGGTAACCCGGCTGACCGGCATCCCCTATCCCTTTCCCGACGGGCATTTCGACTGTGTATTGCTGATTGATGTGTTGCACCATGCGGAAGACCCGGAACCTATTCTTTCCGAAGCCATGCGCATCAGCCGGAAGAAACTGATCATCAAAGACCATTATTACACATCCCGCTTCAGCCATTTTCTATTGCGGATATCGGATTACTGGGGAAATAAGCCCTATGGCATTCCCCTGCCCTACCATTTTTTAAAGCCCGGCGAATGGACAGCCTTGTTCAGCAAACTAAACATCCGCACCGAAACCATCAGCCGGTTTCGGTATAACCTCATCGATCCCTGCTGGCATATCCTGTTTGTTTCAGAAAAACCGTAAACAAAAAGGACTGATTCGCTATCTTTGTGAATCAATACCGAAAAATGGCAACCATCCTATACAGCGATTATGCAGCATTAACAAGCCTTCTGGAAAAACAAAATCCGGGGATCCTTTTTGTTTTGTGCGACAGCAATACCCGGAAACATTGTTTTCCGCTGCTGGAAGCGCATTGCAGGCTTCCCGAAAATGTTCGTTTTCTGGAAGTCCCGGCAGGTGAACAATTTAAAAATATTGAAACCTGTACTCAATTGTGGCAG
Organism: uncultured Bacteroidales bacterium; assembly: GCA_964386485.1. Taxonomy (GTDB): domain Bacteria; phylum Bacteroidota; class Bacteroidia; order Bacteroidales; family CAIXZF01; genus CAIXZF01. The sequence continues at coordinate 2,256 of CAYLTH010000128.1, forward strand.
CAGCTTTCCGAAGCCGGTGCCGACCGGAATTCGCTGCTGCTGAACCTGGGCGGCGGAGTCATTACCGACATGGGCGGATTTGTGGCCGCTACTTTCCAGCGGGGCATGCCCTTTATTCAGATTCCGACAAGCCTGCTGGCCATGGCCGATGCAGCCATCGGAGGAAAAAACGGGGTCGATATGGGCCGGCTTAAAAACCAGATTGGTCTGTTTAGCGAAGCCAGGGCCTTGTTTATCGATCCCGGTTTTCTCGTCACACTGCCCCCGCGACATCTGATGGCCGGCTATGCCGAAATGATGAAAATCAGTCTTGTATTGGATTCAGCCTTCTGGTCAGCGCTACAATCCGCATCCTTACAGAACATCCCCGAACAAAACACCCTGATTAACAGAGCAATCCAGTTAAAACTAAACTTAATCGAACAGGATCCCTTCGATCAGGGAATCCGGAAATTGCTCAATTTCGGGCATACCATTGGTCATGCGATTGAAAGCTATGCCCTGGGATCTAAGATTTCATTGTTGCATGGTGAAGCGGTTGCTCTCGGTATGATAGCAGAATTATGGCTGTCGGAACAGTGTCTTGGTTTATCTGCCGGACAATCCACCGAAGCGATCCATATCCTGCGCCAGCTTTTCCCGGTTCCGGAAGCCCTTTTAAAAGCTGACCGGATGGAGATTCTGCGCCTGATGAAATTCGACAAGAAAAACAGAAACGGGAAAATCAATTTTACCCTGATTGAAGCCATCGGTCAAGGCCGGATAGACCAGTATTGTCCGGATAGTATGATCCTGGAGGCACTTGATTTTCTTTTAAGCGGAAACTAAGGATGGAAACGCTGCAGCTAATCCGGAAAAACACGCGTATTGCGGGGCAGATCACTCTCCCCTTGTCCAAAAGCATTGTGAACCGGCTGCTTGTACTTGGTCAGCTCTCGCAAACACCCCTTGTTATTGACCCTGCCGGACAAGCCGATGATGTAGTGCGGATGATCCGGCTGTTACAGATCATGCATGATTACCAAAATGTCGGTTCTGAAGGAATCTGCGAACTCGATTGTGGCAATGCCGGTACTGTTTTCCGTTTTCTGACGGCAGTTTGTGCGCTGGAACCCGGAAACTGGCTGTTAAGCGGCAGCATCCGGATGCAGGAACGCCCGGTCGGACTGCTCGTGGAAGCCCTACAACGCACCGGAGCCCGCATTCACTATACCGGTCAGCACAATTACCCGCCGCTGCTGATCGATGGCGGGCACTGGAAAGGCGGCGATATTGGCGCGATCCGGGGAAATATCAGCAGTCAGTTTATGAGTGCGCTGCTTCTGGCAGGTGCCTTTGCCGAAAACGGTATTGAATTCCGTATCGCAGGAGATCTCACCTCCAAGCCCTATCTCGACATGACCGAATCCCTAATCAGAAAATCAGGTTTAGAAATCCTCAACATAAATAATCAACACTATAAAATCTCTCCATCAGCCCATCAGTCCATCCCATTAGCACATCATCACACCAGCACACCAGCACATCAGCACATCTCATTTGCACATTTGCACACCAGCACACTTGCACATCAGCACATTGAACCCGACTGGTCTTCTGCTTCTTATTTCTACTCCCTTGCAGCCCTGTCGGACGAAGCAAAACTATTGCTCAACGATCTTCACCTGAACAGTTTACAGGGCGATTCAGTCATTGCCAAAATATTCGCAGATCTGGGAGTGGTCACGGTGGATGGCCCGGAAGGCATTTATATCCGCAAGTCAGATTCCTTCTCCTTACCAGCCCGTCTCGAATACGATCTCCGGAATTACCCCGACATTGCTCCGACCTTGGCGGTTTGCTGCGCAGGACTTGGTCTGGAAACCCGGCTGTACGGACTGGAAAGTCTGAAGATCAAGGAATCGAACCGTCTGGAAGCCTTGTGTACCGAGTTATTGAAAGTGGGGATCGCATCCACAACCACTGCCGACAGCATCCTTATACCGGCTTCTGACCCGAAAACCATTCAAAAAGGAGTAAGCATCCATACCTATCGTGATCACCGGATTGCCATGGCATTTGCTCCTCTGGCCTTGGTTTGCGGAGAGATCCGGATAGAAGACCCGGGGGTTGTCGACAAATCCTTCCCCGATTTCTGGACCCAATTTTTACAGGAAACTGACTGTTTTTAACAATTCGTTTCGGGATTGTTTAAAACCTCTGCTTTGTTGTATACCAAAATGATATAAGTTTGTACCTTTATATCCCTAGTTGAGACCCCCATGATTGTTGATCTGTTTATTCCCTGCTTTGTTGATCAGGTGCACCCTGAAACGGCCATGAATGTGGTAAAAGTTCTGGAGCGACTTGGTGTAGGAGTTCATTATAATCCGCAGCAAACCTGTTGCGGACAGGTAGCCTTTAACAATGGTTTCTGGGATGAAGCCAAGGTAATCGGCGAAAAATTCATCCATGATTTCCCGAATGACCGGCCGATTGTTGCTCCTTCTGCTTCCTGTGTGGGCTATATCCGGAATTACTACCCCAAATTGTTTCACAATACGGCTTTGCACAATGAATACAAGCAATTGCGGAAGAATATTTATGAATTTTCCGATTTCCTGGTGAATGTGCTGAAAGTAAAGGATGTGGGAGCCCGCTTCGACGGGATTGTGACGTATCATGACAGTTGTGCCGCCTTACGTGAATACGGCATCAGCGAGGAGCCCCGCATTCTTTTGCGGCATGTAAAAGGACTGCAGCTCATTGAAATGGAAGAAACCAACAAATGCTGCGGTTTTGGAGGCACCTTTGCCGCTAAATTCGAGCCCATTTCTACCGCCATGGCCGAACAAAAAGTTGAAAATGCCTTAAAAACCGGAGCGGGTTATATTGTTTCAACCGATACTTCCTGTCTGATGAATCAGCAGGCGTATATTTTGAAGAAGAATTTGCCGATAAAGGTGATGCATCTGGCGGATAT
>CAYLTH010000128.1:5317-8254 GCA_964386485.1 uncultured Bacteroidales bacterium
AATTTCCGCTTGCCCGTTCTCCTGATACTGGCAATCATGCTGTCTTTCAAACCAGCTCATGCGGTAATTACAAAAATTTACCACCAAATTATCTGTTCCGGTACTCAGGTATTGGTGCCAGTATATGTGTGGGATTTTGACACGGTCGGATCACTTAGCCTGACGATCGAATATGATGGCAGTGTTCTGCAATTTGAGGAAATTCAATACATCAATCCCCTCCTCAGCATGATAGCCATAAACAATGTTCCGGGGAATCCGTCAAAGATCAGAATGGCCTCTTATACATTGTTGTGTCAAAGCCTGCCGGATTCCAGCATTTTTGCAACGATTCGATTTACCCTGAACGGCCAGTTCAGTCCGTTAACCTGGCCTGCTACTCCCGGCTTCAATGAATATTCAAATTGCATGCTTGGCACAATTCCGTCTCAGTTCATAGCTGGTTCTGTAGGTGCATCCTCCTTACAGATCCTCAGTCAGCCACCTGCCATTGTGAATTGCTGTGAGGGAGTCGATACCAACCTTGCTTTTCAGGCAGCCGGAAACGGGAATATTCAATATCAATGGTATACTTCGATGTCGCCCGGCGGGCCATGGATGATTGTAACACCATCGCCCCTTTTTAGCAATACGACTACGTCCGGTCTGGATATTCAAAGTGTTCCGGCAGGCTTAAATCAGGCTTATTTTCGGTGCACTGTAAGCGATGGATGCCAATCTGTGATGACGGGACCCATCCAGTTAAATGTCATACCCTGTGGACAAATAATTGGTCAATTGGTTTATGACAATGCAGCAGGATCAGCCATGCCAGTCACTCCCCTGTTGGTAAATCAGGGAGCTAATCCCATACAGACCGTCCAGACTGATACAAATGGCCTGTTTAGTGTGAACAGTCTTCCGTATGGGAACTATACAGTTATTCCGGGACCTTTGCTTGCTCCTGGCGGAATCAATGCTGCTGATGCCATGCTGATTCTGACCCAGTTTGTGAATCCCAATACACTCACAGGCCTGGCTAAAAAGTCGGGCGATGTAGACGGGTCGGGCTATATTAATGCACTTGATGCTTTATTGGTGGCCAAATATTTCGTCGGATTGATTGCTTCCTTTCCTGCCGGAGTATGGGTATCAGAAGAACCCGATTTACAAATTAACGGAGTCCCAATTCCTCAACTCATCATTAAAACCCGATGTTACGGAGATGTTGATGGCAGTTTTGTTCCATAAGAATTATAATTATGCGAATATTTTACATTTCAATTATAATTGGCCTCCTTCCTGTTTTTGCGAGCGCACAAAGCGATTATATATTAATCGACAGCACCTTACAGGTTGGAGTGACCCTGATTGACCAGGGGAGTACCGAGAATTCAGAATCCTGTGTGCTGCAAAGGAAAAATGGGGATACGATCCGATATAGCCCTTATCAGGTAACGGAATACGGATTCAGGAACGGAAAAATATTCAAATCATTTAATATTCAGGTGCCCGGACAACAAAAACGCTATTTTCTTCAGGTTTATCGAAGCAGTCTGGTTACTATATACTTTTTAAAATCAAAGCTTCATAAAAAACAGTTCTATTACACCTTGCATTCAGGAGATTCTCTCTTTGCCATAACCAAAAACAAGAAGGAGTTCCGAAACCTATTAACAAAAGCTGCAGGAGAGAATTCCCAATTGCAAAAAAACATCCGGTTTGTAAAATTGAACCAGGCAGGTGTCAGTGCATTTATGGATTATTGCAACAACTATGAAACAAATTACTTCCCGCGATTATCTTTTGGAGTGATTAGCGGTTTCAAAAACACAACTCTTTCCATGCTCGCTATTGGTGAAAATTTCGCCAGAGATATAAAAATAAAAGGTACGGCTATCCCTTTCGGCATTTTTGCTGATTTTCCGATAAACCACGGTAAGACATCAGTGCATCCTGAAATATGGTTTTGTCAGAACACGTTTTCTCAGAATTTTGACTACAATGGAATTTCTTATTCATTGAAAGGTAATTATTCATATGTTAGTTTTCCCCTTCTCATCCGGTACACCTTTTTAAGAAAATACACAAGCCCCTATTTTCAATTTGGCCCGGTATATGCCAGGACAGGAAACGACAAAACAGAACTAAGCAATCTCAATGCCTCCGCCAACGACGTCCATACAACCCATGATATTTTCAACAAAAACATGGGCGGATATACTGTTGGAAGCGGTATTGTATTCCACAGAAAAAAAACACTGTCCTATTCTGCTGAAGTCCGTTACAGCAAATTGTTTAACCTGGGATCATCCTATGAGTTTAACTTTCTTGGTGACCTCACTTTTGGCCTGGGCATCATTTTGTAGCACCCCTTTTCCCTTTTCCCTTTTTCCTTTTTCCTTTTACCTTTTACCTTTACCTCATGAACCCCCAATCCATCCAAGCCCGTCTTCAAAGTTTCCGATATGCCTTTAACGGTCTGAAAACACTAATCCGCGAAGAACCCAATGCCCGGATTCATCTGGTGGCGGCGACGGGAGTTATCATTCTCGGATTTCTCCTGAAAATAACACCCTTTGAATGGATCGCCATACTGCTTGCAATCGGCTTCGTATTTGCAATGGAACTTGTGAATACCGCACTCGAAAACCTCTGTGATTTTGTTTCCCCGGAAAAGCATGAACTGATAAAGAAAATCAAGGATTTATCGGCTGCCAGTGTGTTGGTATCGGCTGTCGTAGCAATAATAATCGGAGTTCTGGTATTTACTTAAGACAACTAAGTCGTTTATAGCCCTTTAATTTCGCATACTCCCACATTAAAAAACTTCCGAATTCCCATATTCCTTTGAGGTGGTCCAATGCGTTCCTACAAAACTACCTCATGCCAAAACAGGATCTATCTTGACTTAGGGAACAAAGTCAAAGGAATTTGAAAATCTTACAATTGGAGAAT
>CAYLTH010000129.1:0-8213 GCA_964386485.1 uncultured Bacteroidales bacterium
GGTTCCCGCGGGCAGGGTTTTGGCGGATCGCGGGGCGAGAGCGACTTTTCGGAGTTTTTCGAATCCATGTTTGGGAATGAATCGCGCAGTACCCGGAACCGGCAGCAAAAATACAGAGGTGAAGATTATCAGGCTGAATTGCATCTTGATCTGATTGATGCCTTTAAAACCCGGAAGCAGACCTTAAACGTAAACGGAGGTGCCATCCGGATAACCATCCCTGCCGGGATAGAAAACGGGCAGGTTATCAAAATCACAGGTCATGGCGGTCCAGGTATTAATGGTGGACCGAATGGCGATATTTACATTACCTTCTCGGTTGCACAACATCCTGTTTTTAAACGGGTTGGCAACGATTTATATACAACCGCTGAATTAGGCCTTTATACAGCTGTCCTTGGCGGAAAGTATACCCTTGATACCCTGAGTGGTCAGGTTAAACTCACGGTAAAACCCGAAACCCAGAATGGGAGCAAGGTCAAGTTAAAAGGGAAAGGCTTTCCAATGTATAAAAATGAAAAACTGACAGGAGATCTTTTTGTAACCTGGACGATCCGCATTCCAACCAACCTCACTACCCGCCAGAAGGAGCTTTTTGCCGAGCTGGCAGCATTGTAGAGGCAATAAGCAGGCTTCCGGGCTGTTTGTATGTAAATTCATATCTTTGTGACCTGTTTCAAATAAGATCCAATTTCTATGCAAACCAAATTCATCGCAGTTATTCTAGCCTTTTTTATTAGTGTTCAGGTTTTTGGACAAAAAACCGATTTAAAAAAACTCAACCTCAACGGAGCGGTAAAATCCATCCGTGAGACTTCATATCCGGCCCGCGAAGTGAAAGGGGAAGTACAAATGGGTGATATGGAGTATTATTATATCAATTCCTTTGATAAACGCGGGAACAAAACTGAAGATATTCAGTTCAAACCCGACGGATCTCAGTTGAAAAAGTATGTGTATCAATATGATACTACCGGAAAACGGACTGTTCGGTTGCAATATGATTCGGCTTCCAATCTTGTGCGTAAAATTACCTATATCTACAACGCAGAAGGTTATTGCACCGAAGACAACAGCTACAATCCTGAAAACCGTCTCGAGAAAAAATACACATACACTTACGACCGAAAGGGCAATTGTGTGGAGGACAAGAGTTTTAACCCGGATGGTGTATTGCAGAAAAAAGTAACCCATCTCTATGATTCGGATGGAAAACTGATCGGACAGAGTTGGTATAACGGAAAAGGGGATCTCGAAAAAGAATGTACTTTTAATTATGATTTTCAGGGGAATGTTATTGATGAAGAAGTTAATCTGACCGTTGGCGGAAATCCTGTCTATAATTATCATTATGTGTATGATAAAAACGGAAACTGGGTTAAAAAAGTTACAATGAAGGATCAGCGCCCGGTAGTCATTCTGGAGCGGATTATTAAATATTACTAAGTCCTGGCAATGCCTGTTACTCCCGGAGATTTTTATCGGAACCGAATTTCTTTACTGGAAGACAGCATCCGGATAATCCGGAGAAAAATAACATGGCTATATGCCGGCCGCCTGGTCAGTTTTCTGACCATGTTGGGATTAATGGTCCTGTTTGTTCAATTTCAGTTTAATGCAATCTGGTTGTTGCCTGCAGGTATTATGCTGCTGGGTTTTCTCTTCCTCGTCAGGGCCGATCTGAAAGCCGACTACCGCCTGAGATTGCTGAATAATAAGCTGTTACATGATCAACAGGAACTGGATTTTCTCGGGCACAACTTTTCAAATTGCCCGGATGGCGGGGTTTTCCGGGAAATTAATCCCCATTTATCCGATGATTTCGATGTTTTCGGACCCGGATCCCTGTTTCAATACCTGAATCGCTGTGTTACACAACCCGGAACCCGGCTGTTTGCCCGCAATCTCTGTTTTCAGGAGAAGGATGTTGCGCGGATTAAGGCCCGGCAGGAGGCGATCAGGGAATTGGCACAAAAGTTAAATTTTATTCAGGATTTCAGGGCCAATGGTCTTTTTCTTAAGGAGACAGGTAATGAAGCTGAAAACCTTCAGCAATGGCTGAATGAATCCGAAACGAAAACAGGTTTATTACGGGTTTTGTGCCTTGTGGTTCCGGTTTTTAACATAGGAATTCTTGTATTGCTCATCACCGGTTTCCTTCCCTGGAATCTACTGACTCTCCCCATTTTAGCAGGACTGTTTACCGTTTATTCCCACCACAAACGACTTAAAAAAGCCCACTATCAGCTTGGGAATACTGCGAAAACCTTCGAACAGTATACCAGTCTGATCCGCTTAATTGAAGAGGAGGACTTTTCTTCAGATTATCTGAATTCGTGCAGACAGGCGTTGAAAGAAGGCAATCTGACTGCCGGGAAATCCATGCAGAAGCTGTTTAATCTGTTGAATCGTTTTGATATCCGCTACAATATTCTGGTTTCCTTTTTCCTGAATGCTTTTCTGGTCTTTGACCTGCAGGTCTATATCCGGCTGGTTCGCTGGAAGGAGATCCATAGAAACAGTGTCGGGCGCTGGTTTACATCGCTTGCGGAAGTGGATTCGCTGAACGGGCCGGCGGTTTTCGAATTTAATAATGCGGATTCTGTTTGCTATCCGGATATTTCAGGAAAGGACTTTGAACTGGATGCAGTGGAAATGGGGCATCCGTTGATTAAACCCTCTGTACGTGTTTGTAATTCGCTTACTTTTTCGGGAACGCCGGCTGTGCGTATTATTACCGGAGCCAATATGGCCGGGAAAAGTACGTTTTTACGCACCCTGAGTGTCAACCTCATTCTGGCCATGAACGGAGCCCCTGTCGTTGCCCGGGCGTTCCGGTTTACGCCCTGCGATCTGATGTCGAGTATTAAAATACAGGACTCGCTGGCGAATAATGAGTCGTATTTTTATGCCGAACTGGTAAGGCTTAAAGAAATCATCAGCCATGTTGAACATCATAAAACCCTGGTTATTCTGGATGAAATCCTGCGTGGAACCAACACGAAAGATAAACAAACCGGAACTCTTGGATTACTCGAGAAACTCATCAGCCTTCGTGCCGTGGTGATGATTGCCACGCACGATCTCGTAATTGGTGATTTAGAACAAAAATATCCCTCTTTCGTCCGGAATAATTGCTTCGAAGTCGAATTAACCGATGATCAGCTTATCTTTGATTACAAATTAAAACCCGGTATTAGTCAGAAGCTGAATGCCTCGTTTCTGATGCAGAAGATGGGGATAGTAGGTTGATTTGGAGATTTGGAGATTTGGAGATTTGGAGATTTGATGATTTGTTGATTTGGAGATTTGATGATAAATTTATGTTTTTATTGGGTGTAACAGATCTTTTATCCTATGAACAGAAATCGGTTAGAAGCCTTTAGCGACGGAGTACTGGCGATTATTATCACGATTATGGTACTCGAATTTAAAGTTCCTCACAGCAGTGAGTGGGTCGTGTTGAAACCCCTGATACCTAAGTTCGTTAGTTATCTGCTGAGTTTTCTCTTTATTGGCATTTACTGGGGAAATCACCATCATTTGCTGCATTCGGTACGGCAGGTATCATCCGCGATTTTGCTTACAAACCTGAATCTTTTGTTCTGGTTATCGATCGTTCCATTCGCGACAGCATGGATGGGTGAGAATAACTTTTCTACAAACACCGTTGTGTTATACAGTGCAATTCTGTTATTGGCAGGTTTTGCCTTTTTTGCGTTGTTTAAAGCTGTTGAAAAAAACGCTCATGATATTGAAGCATTGAAGGATGCATTTCTGGTTTTAAACAGAAAAGGGATTATATCTCAGGCAGGGTATGCTGTTTCAATTCCAATGGCTTATGTTCACACTTATATTTCCGGGGCTATTGTTTTAATCATTGCGGTGATGTGGCTTGTTCCGGACCGAAATATCGAGCGTGCACTGAAGCATAAATCGGAGTAGGTTTTTCGTTCAGCTAATACCCTTTATACAGGAACCCGTGTCAAAACTGAAACACCATTATTTGCCGGAATTCCCTGCTCTCTGGATTCATCGAAGGCATCCGGCCATGGTGACGGTGAACCTGACGCGGCGATGCAATCAGCAGTGTATCTATTGTGAGATCGGCTCCAATCCTGAGCCGGCACAACCCGATGTGCTGAAAGTGGCGGATTTGTTCCGCATTCTTGACGACATGCAAAAGAATAAGATCCCCAAAATGTCATTGTGCGGAGGGGAGCCCTTTTTATTTGAAGGGATAATGAATGTAATTGAATATGCTGGCAAGAAGCAAATCAGGGTATCCGTTACGTCCAATGGCATGACGGTTTTCAACCTGAACGGGCATGATCTTGAAATTCTGAAAAAATACAATGCAGAAATTAATATTTCGATCGATTCATTCGATGACCGGATTCAGACCCAAACCCGGGGAAACAAACTGGCTTTATCAAATGCCTTAAAGTCTGTTGAAGTTTTACAGGAGAACGGAATCCCGGTTACGGTGCTGACCGTTATTTCTCGTTACAACTTCGATTCCCTGTCCGGTTTTTTCAGACAGGCCTGCGATCGCGGCATCAGGCAGGTGCTGTTTCAGCCTGTTATTGCAGCATCCAACTATCCTGAACGGCCGGAACTCGATGCTAAATCCTTACTCAATGTTCCGTTTGATCAGATTGAGGTATTGTTGGAAGAATTCCGGAAAATTCTGGAATATGAAAAACGGTATCCGGTTAAAACCAATGTGTATCGCTTAATACCCTGGATAGAGGCCTATTTGAAAACAGCCGGGAAACCGGATTCCGGATGGTTTTTTGATGCCGTTCTGAAAAAGTTCTATTGCCGGGAGATTGATGCAATTGTTGATATAAGCTATGATGGCGGAATACAGCCTTGCGGATTGCGGCCGGCACAGGTTTTTCTTCATCAACACCCTGACCGCGATCTGGTGGATTTGTGGACAGAAGCCACGCAGGAAATCCGGGACGATATGGCCGCGAAGCGCTATTATCCCGAATGCAATGCCTGTTGTCATCATTTCAGCCGGAATATGCTGGCTTCTGTCGTGAAGTTTCCTTTTTCCAACAACAAAGCGCTGTTCAGCCTTCTTCCCATGATGGTACGAAGGAAATATGCGGCACGTCTTAATCTTAAAAAATGAAAACAATCCTGGTCACCGGAGGGAACCGCGGCATCGGTCTCGAAATTTGCCGGCAGCTCAGTCTGGCTGGTCATACCATTATACTGGGTTCCCGGAATCCGGAATCCGGAATCAATGCGACTTCCAGCTGGACGAACCCTGTTTTTGTCCGCCAGCTCGATGTTACCGATGAAGAGAGTGTGCAGAATCTGTATCAGTCGGTTAAAAAGGAATTCGGGAAACTGGATGTATTAATCAATAATGCCGGTATCGGAGCAACAGGGACAAGCCGGGAAACTGCCCTTACAGCGCACTTACGACGAATCCTGCCTGCCGGTATTAAAAATATGCTGAAGAAATCAGGGGTGAAGCCGAAAATGGATACTGCCGGGAATATCCCTTTCGAGACTGTTCAGGATATCATGGAAACGAATTTTTATGGTCCCTGGCGGATGATCCAGACCATGATCCCTTTGCTGGAGTTGAGTGAATCCGGGCGAATCATCAATATCAGCAGCGGAATGGGTCAGCTCACCGATTTACAGGGGAATTATCCGGGTTACCGTATGTCCAAATCGGCTCTCAATGCGCTGACGATTATGTTTGCTGCAGAACTCAGAACAAAAGGAATGTTTGTCAATGCAATGTGTCCGGGCTGGGTTCGCACCGATATGGGAGGACCCAATGCCCCCCGCACGGTTGCAGAGGGTGCAGACACGGCAATATGGCTGGCCACGGCTCCGGACATCCCGACCGGGAAGTTTTTCAGGGATCGGACGATTATCAGCTGGTAGAAACCCATAAACAGGATCATCGCATGAATATCGGGTTGATATTTCCCAACAAGGACCGCCGCTATAAAACCGTTCATCTCGGAATGGCTTATCTGGCGGCCTATGCCCGAACCGAGCATGATGATCTGCATTTTACAGTGCTGGATACGCGGGTTGCAACAAAACGCGAAACCCGTGCCTTCTATCATTCAGACTTCGACCTGATCGGAATTACAATGTATTCCCCGGTTTATTATGAGGCAATCCGGGTATTTCAGTCGGTACGCAAAGCCTTTCCGGGGATTCCGGTTTGTCTGGGCGGACCGTATGTGACGACCATGATGGAAGAAATTTTCAAGGAAACACCGGCCGATTATGCCATTTATGGTGAAGGAGAAGTGAGTTTTGCGGCTTTAATCCGCTGTCTTAAAGAAAAAGGAGATCCCGCGGCCATCAACGGGCTGATGTACCGCAATGCTGCAGGGGACATCGTGCGTAACCCGCCACAGGAGCACATTCCGGATCTGAATACCCTGCCAATGCCCGCCTATGATATCTTTCCGATGGAACGCTACCCGCTTCACCGCATGGTTACCAGCCGCGGTTGTCCCTATGCCTGTGCCTGGTGCAATTCGAGCTCGGTCTGGTATCAGACCTATCGTGACCGTGATGCGGTCTCGGTGGTGGAAGAAATTGAATTTCTGATCGGTAAATATGGGAAGAAGATATTTGTTTTTGGTGATAACAGCTTCAATATCAATCTGAAACGGGTTCATGAAATTTGTGATCTGCTGCTCGAACGGGACATAAAAATATTGTGGTCAGTTTCCTTGCGTGCGGATCGTCTGAATCAGGAGCTGGCGCTGAAAATGAAGGCTGCCGGTTGCTATAATGTCGCCATTGGCGTTGAATCGGCCAACAATGCGATTTTAAAACGCATTGGCAAAGGATGTACCATCGAACAAATTACCGAAGGCATCGCCATGCTCAAAAACGCCGGCATCGAGATCATGTCGCAGTATGTGATTGGGAATCCGGGTGAAACGCTTGATACCGTAAAAGAATCGGTGGAGTATGCCCGCAATTCCGGCTGCGATTACACCAATTTTTATACTGTTTTGCCCTTTAAAGGTACTGCACAATGGGACTATGTGCATACCCACGGCCAGTTGTATACGGAGCATATTCATGATTTTCACACCATCAACCCGCGAATTGTCTTTGAAACACCGGAATTCCCCTACAATGACAGGCTGGAGGCGATCCGGCTGGTGAAGAAGGAGGGCTTCTACAGCAATAAGGATACAAAGAGCTGGCTGTTTGATGTGGCCAAGGAAACCTCCCGGAAAATTCAGGAATTCCTACCTAAATCTGCCGGAGAACGCATTTATTTGATCCTTAAATCGATCTATCGGTTCAGAATTATTAAAAAAAACAATATTTAACCCTGCTGGGTTCCTGCCTATGATGATTCCTCTGATCTTCGGTTTTACATTGTTTCTGATACTGCTGTATTTTGCTTATCCGCTTTGGCTTGTTTTCCTAAGTAATCAGCAGGTACATGAGAAGGAAACCGGTGAAATCAGGGCTGTTTCGCTGGTATTGCTGATATTTAACGGGAAGGACTACATCCGGGAAAAGATTCCGTTTCTGCTCAATGAGCTGGCACGTTTTCCGGAATATGAGCTGATCGTGATTGATGATGGCAGCACTGACGGAAGCCGGGAAATTCTGCAGAACTTTGAAAAGACACCACAGGTCAAAGTTCTTTACAAGGATCAGCAGATGGGAATTCCGCATTCGATGAATCTTGGGCATCAGACGGCCAGGTTTGATAACCTTATTTTTTGCGATCAGCGGCAAAAGCTGAATGAAGGTATTTTGCAGCGGATTACCGAATCGCTGAAATATTCGGATATAGCGGCTGTTTCGGCCTGTATTTCGAGTCGGGATGCTTCGGACAAGCATTCGCTGTTACGGCGTCATGAAAACTATCTGAAGACGCTTGAAAGTCGACCGGGTCTGCTGATGGGAGTCTATGGCCCTTTTTATGCCATCAAGAGGAGCTGTTATGCCTTAATCCCGGAGCATATCATCCTCGATGATTTATACCTGAGTCTGCGCATTCTGAAGACCGGCCGCATCGAAATGCGGAGAGATTGTACAATATTGGAGGAGAATAATGCGGCTTTATTTGATTATCAGCGTGCCAGGCGTTATCTGAAAGGCTTTATACAGATTCTGCAGGAGGACAGGCTGCTCACAGATCTGGCACCCCGGCCCCGGTTGATGCTGCTCTGGCATAAGTATCTCCGGCT
>CAYLTH010000130.1:0-8179 GCA_964386485.1 uncultured Bacteroidales bacterium
GGCTCTCAGCTCGATTTTGGTCCCTTTGATACCCTGGAGCTGGCGGTCGAAATTGCGGGATATCCCGTGCCGGTGATTACAGGAATCGGCCATGAACGCAATGTTAGCATCGCCGATATGGTTTCGCACTTAAACCTGAAAACACCTACCAAAGTGGCTGCATTTGTAATAAATCACAACCGCAGAGCTGAAGAGGAAGCAGAACAATTTGCCGCAGCTGTATTGATAAAAGCCAGACAAAGATTTGTAAATGAAGATATTAAATTAGGTCAGTTAAATGAAAATATACTTCGTTCTGCTGCCCGTTTTCTAAAAAATCAACATACAAAACTCGATCGTCTTCAACAAAATATCCGGCATCTTGATCCAGCCAGGATTCTGGCCAGGGGATTTGCCATGATCATGAAAGACGGGCAGGTCATCAGCAATGCCGGCAAAGTAATTCCGGGGGATAATCTGCAAATTATCCTGAACGACGGAATTGTGAATGCTGAAGTTAAACCCAAAAATCAATCCGAATGAAAAATACCATGACTTATCAGAAGGCTCTCGATGAACTGAACCGTATCGTTACCGAAATCGATCGTGAAGAAATTCCACTGGATCAGCTGACCGGGAAAATAAACAGGGCAGGGGAGTTGCTTGAATTCTGCCGGACCAAACTCCGGGAGACTGAAGAAGCATTTGAAGCCGGACTCAAAAAAATGGGAGACTGATTTTCGGGTTTCATCCGGTTAATTTCCGGTTTCGTCGGAAAGGAGTTTCACAACGAAAGGAATGAAATTTACTTTGCAGAAAAAACGAAAGACAATGAAAAAGTATTTATTCCTCTTCCTGACATTGAGTTTAACAATGTCGTCAATATTTGCCAATACAAATCTGCCTGTGCAGACTGTCCGGGGTGTGGTTATGGATAAACTGAACCGTTCGACCTTACCCGGTGCCAATGTTGTTTTATTGAATACCCAACCCGTTAACGGGACTGTAACCGACGCAGATGGCCGGTTTCGCTTCGAAAAGATCCCTGTAGGCCGCGTCAGCCTGAAAATTACGTTTATCGGCTATAAAGACATCGTCCTTTCCAACCTGATTTTGAATACAGGGAAAGAGCTTGTTCTGGAAGTTGAATTGGAAGAAAATGTAATTCAGCAGAAAGGAGTTGAAATAAAAGCAACAACCGATAAAACAGCTACTTTGAATAAAATGGCCAGTGTGAGTGCCCGGAGTTTTACCGTTGAAGAAACCGAACGCTATGCCGGTTCCCGCAACGATGTAGCCCGTATGGCATCGAATTATGCCGGGATGATGGGTGCCAATGACGCCCGGAACGATATTATTATCCGTGGTAATAGTCCTCTGGGTCTGCAATGGCGGCTCGAAGGCATTGATATTCCCAATCCCAATCATTACGGATCACCCACCAGTTCTGGCGGACCAGTGTGTATGATCAACAATAATCTCTTATCCAATTCAGATTTTATGACCGGTGCTTTTCCGGCTGAATACGGAAATGCTTTTTCCGGAGTTTTCGATCTTAAAATGAGATCGGGAAATAATGAAAAACATGAATTTCTCGGGCAGGTTGGATTCAACGGGTTTGAACTCGGTGCCGAAGGTCCGATTTCCCGCAAAAACGGTTCCTCTTATCTTATCAATTACCGCTATTCAACCCTGAGTGTAATGAAAGCCCTGGGTTTTGATTTTGGCACAGGTACCGGAATTCCCTTTTATCAGGATGGTTCATTTAAGTTCAGTTTCCCGCGGACTCCGATCGGAAGCATCAGTGTTTTCGGACTGGGTGGAATCAGTGATATCAAAATCTGGAACAGCGACAAGGATACAACCACTGAAAAGCTGGATTTATATGGTACCGACGGGTTTGACCTGACCAATGGTTCAGATCTGGCCGTTCTTGGTCTGGTGCATACTATTCCGGTTACGAAAAATGCGTTTCTAAAAAGTGTTATCAGCGGATCTTTTCATCGCTTTGCTACAGAAGTCGACAGTCTGGCTCCGGTCAGTCTGAATAAAACGCCATGGTACCGCAATGATCTGGTTGAAAACGACCTCAATGTACTGATTACGTATTTTCAGAAGTTTTCGGCGAAAAACAATATGAAAAGCGGTATTTCTGCCAAGCGACAGGGTTTTGATCTGCTCGAAAAATACTATTTTAAAGAAGATCTGGGATTGCGCAATCTTTCGGATTTTGATGGAGATTCCTGGTTGCTTCGTGCCTTTGTTCAATGGCAGTATCGCCTGAACGATAAATTGTCATTCAATACCGGTTTACATCATCAGTATTATACCTTTAATAAAACAACTTCTACTGAACCCCGTGCCGGACTTCGCTGGGAATATGCTGCTGGCCATTCGCTGAATTTTGGGTACGGATTGCACAGTCAGTTACAACCTGTCAGTGTTTATTTCCGCCAATCACGTCAGGCTGACGGAAGTTTTGTCATGCTGAACAAAGATTTACCCATGCTCAAAAGCCATCATCTGGTGCTGGGCCATGATTGGTCGATCACCGAATTCCTGCGCCTGAAAACGGAAGCTTATTACCAGTATTTATTCAATGCACCTGTTGATGGATTCAAATCGAGTTATTATTCCATGCTCAATGAAGGCGATAACTTCGGGATTAACCCGCCGGATACGCTTGTTGCTGATGGGAGTGGCCGGAATATCGGTCTGGAAATCACTTTCGAACATTTTCTGAATAAAGGTTTCTACTACCTGTTTACCGCGTCTGTCTTTGATTCCCGCTATAAAGGAAGTGACGAAAAGGACCGTAACACGGCTTTCAACGGGAATTATATCCTCAATGGCTTAATAGGCAAGGAGTTTACGATTAAGAGCAAAAAGGATGTTCAGCAAACCCTGGGTTTCGACATTAAAACTACCTGGGCAGGCGGCAAACGCTATATTCCGTTCACGACCTATGCCGATCCTTCAGGCAGCAATACCTACATACAGGATTTTAATGAGGAAAAGGCCTTTACATCCCGCTATCGTGATTACAGCAGAACCGATTTTAAAATAACCTGGCGCCGTAACGGAAAACGTATTACTCAGGAATGGGCCGTGGAAGCTCAGAATATCTTTGATCAGCAAAATATTTATGGAGAACAGTTCAACAAACAAACCGGAGAGAAATCCTATATTTACCAGATGGGACGCCTGGTGGTTCCACAATACCGTATCATTTTCTAATCGCGTTTATCATGAGCTTTAATACAACCACAGTGAAATGGTTTGATGACAGTTGGATTCTGATCTTAGGGATTCCTTTGATGGGACTCGTGTTTCCGGTGATCAGCGGGCTGATAAACCACGACAGCTTGCAGTATATCATCGTAAACAGTGCAGCCTCTTTGGTTGGAACAGCCATGTTGTGGCTGGGATGCAGGGCGCTGCTACATCGTGTTATGGAGGCCTTTCCCTGGCAGCATAAAGCATTGCAACACCTTGTTATTGAGCTTATTGCCATTCCGGCCTATACTTTTCTTGTCATTGTCCTGATGTGGATGATTGCGCAGAATATTGAGTTTGTTTATTCCTGTTTGACGGCTGGTTTTTGGGAGCATTTTCTGGTTTCGATGGGGATTTCACTGATCATTTCCTTTATTCACGAAGGACTCTATTTCTTTTTTCAGTGGAAGGCAACTTTACTGCAAACACAGAAACTTGAAAATGAAAATATGATTTCGAAGTATGAAACCCTGAAAAGCCAGATCAATCCCCATTTTCTCTTCAATAGTTTTAATACATTGATTACCATTATTGATGAAGATAAAGAGGCTGCTATTGAATACGTTGAACACCTGAGCGATTTCTTTCGGATATTATTGCAATTGCGGGATCAGATGACAATTAGCGTAGAAGAGGAATTGATGCTGGTTGAAACCTATTTCTTTTTACAGACGAAACGCTATGGAACAAATATTCAGCTCGAAACGCATGTGAATCCGGAGCACCTGAAAATGAATCTGCCTCCGCTGAGTTTGCAAATGCTGATTGAGAATGCCATTAAACACAATGTTATCTCTACAGAACATCCTTTAAAAATTGAAATTAAGTCATTGCCCGACAACGTATTACAAATTCAGAATAACCTCCGGAAACGCACGGATCCGGCTTCTTCAGGTGGGATAGGACTCGATAATATCCGGAAAAGATACACTTTACTCAGTGGCAGATTGCCGGAAATTTCCGAAACTTCCAATACCTTTACAGTACAAATTCCATTACTGGTAAAGGCCTGATATGAAAATACTGATCATTGAAGATGAACCTGCAGCCGCCCGGCGTATTGAGAAGATGATTCTCGAACATTTGCCACAGACGCAAATCATGGCAAAACTCGAAACGATCCGGGATGCTGTTGCCTGGTTTCAAAGTTCTCCAATGCCGGATGTGGTTTTGATGGATATTCATCTTGCGGATGGTCCCTGTTTCGATATTTTTCGGCAGGTGGATGTAAAGTGCCCCGTTATCTTTACCACTGCCTATGACCAGTATGCTTTGCAGGCTTTTAAAGTGAACAGCATTGATTATTTACTGAAACCGGTAAAAAAGGAAGAACTCGAATTCAGTTTCAGGAAATTGCAGGAGCGCAAACTGGAATCAGCCAATCCTACGCTCGCTGCATTGCTTGAGCAGCTTGCATCTCCGGTCAAATCATACCAGCAACGCTTTATTGTGCGCAGCGGAAGTCTGATCAAATCGATTGAAACCCGCGATGTTGTTGCCTTCTATGCCGAAGATAAAGTGAATTTTATTCTCGATGCCAACAGCCGTCGTTATCCTACGGATCTGAGTCTGGATAAAATTTCAGATCTGCTTGATCCTCAATTGTTTTACCGGATTAACAGAGGAATTATTATCCAATATTCCTTCATCAGCCAAATGCATGCACATCTGAAAGGCCGCATTAAGGTTGATATGAAAATTCCGCTGCCAATGGAGGTGATGGTGAGTCCCGAACGGGCTGCAGCCTTCAAAGAGTGGTTGGGTCGCTGAGTGCGATGAATGTAAAAATGTATATATTTACAGCCGTATCTAAAATAGTGCATATGCGAATCAGTATGTTTTTAATTCTGTGTTGCCTGAGTGCAACGCTGTACGGACAAGCCGATAAGGTGGTTGGAATGTGGCTTACCCAGGACGGGGATTCTCATGTAAAGATCTATAAATCAGCTGATGGTAAATATTTTGGTCAGATAAAATGGCTCAAGAATCCGACCGAAAACGGCAAACCCAAACTCGACAAAAAAAATCCAAATGATAAGCTGAAAACACGTCCGATTCTGGAAATGACCTTGTTAAGCGGATTTATTTACAATGCCAGAAAGCAGGAATGGATAGATGGAACGATCTATGATCCCAAAAGTGGCAAAACCTATAGTTGTTATATGTGGTTCGATGGAAGCGACAACAAAACCCTGCATGTTAAGGGGTATGTCGGGCTTTCGTTTATCGGGCGGGAAGTAGCCTGGACACGTTTGCCATAATCGTCAGGCGGGAAACCTTTCCTTAATATATTTCAGGGCCTCGCTGACGCCCAGCTTGGCTGTCTGCGGACCGATTCGGATATAGAATTCCTCTTCCGGTCCTTTGTGCGTAAGAAAGGCCGGAGTATGGCTTTTCATGCAACGGACAATGCAGATTGTTTTATTGTTGATGACTTCGGTGGTGGTCAGGATGTAGGGGGAGAACTCCTGTCCAAGGGTCGATTTAATCAGATTCCACAGGTGAATCAGGAAGCGGTCGGTATTTTCGAAGGCATCGGTTTCAATTCCTTCGATATCGCCATTGTCCTTGACACCGATGAGCAAAACACCCCCCGAAGAATTCAGGAATGCTGTGATGGTCTTCAGACTGGCATGTTCGATGGCGGGATCTTTCTTTTGCTCCCGGAGATTCCAGCGCAGGGTGGATTTGAATTCGAGGGCATTGCTTTCGCCCTGGCGGATCAGATCGAGAATTCCGGATGGGCCTTTCTGACTGTAATCGTAATAAGCAAGGTAATCGTGTACTTTCCGCACATCCTGTTCCAGTTTCTCCATGGTCTTTAATAACTGGTACATTTCCAGATCATTGCGGGCTGCTTGTGTATGCGAACTGCCAAAACTCTGGGTAAGCCGCTGATTGATAAGTGCACCGGCATATTCACTGGCAGTAATCATGCGTTCGGTGGCAAGCAGTGGCAGGATAAATCCGGAATCATGGATTTCAGAGAGGATATGAAGAGCATTTTTCTTTTCCGGTGGCAATGCATGATGTGCCTGAAGCAGAAAATGACCGAGATCGGTAAAATTATCGGTATTGCCGGTTTGCTCTTCATATTTCCGTTGTTTGAGATAGTAGCTCAGGCAGCGGGTGAGTGTTGCAGACGACGAATACGCAATGGCCAGAAAAGCAGGATGCGACAGCAGGAAATTGGTGAAAGCACTGGCAGAGCGGGCAGATGAAGGCCGGGATCCATTCTTGAAAAGGTTGATAATCGGATCGTGGTTGATTTTTTGACGACACAATTCGATGGATTGTTCGGTATTCTGGTCAGGGTAGTCAATTTCGGCTGCTATCAGAGTATACAGGTTAATTCTACCGGGTTCTGCAGGTTTACTCAGGCTTAATTCAAACAATAAATTGTTGATAAGACGTTGATTGCCATGATATATCGGGTTGTTTCGTTCGGTTTTCAAAGGTGCATCACCATAATACACGGCAAATCCGTCCTTCTCCACTACGATCTCATGAAACTGCTGATTTTTTTCTTTTTCCTGTTGCATATCTGAGGTATTGATCATTTGTTCTTTCTCCAAAATTAATAAAATTCCGTTACCCCCCCCGGCCCCCCCAGAGTGGGGGGGAGTTTCTCGTCACGCGTCACTACCATCGGTTCGATACACGGAATGGAACCTAATACTTTGCTTTGGGGACCAGTGTGGGTTTGAGTGACAGAGTGAGGAGAGTTACCTTTTCCCTTTTTCCTTTTTTCTCGTCACGCGTCACGCGTCACCCGTCACTATTATTCGGTGTTCCCAAAGCATTTTAAGAAACTCAATAGCCGGAATTATCTCAATATTACCCATTTTTCTGGGGTTTTTATCGAATGAAACAATAATTGCTCTGGCATTCGGGTGTTCTTCTTTAAAAGCCTTAATTCCCTTGCAATGATGGGGATGTACTTCTGAAGTGGATTTGATTTCAATGGCAACTTTGGCATCGCCTATAATACAATCGACTTCAAATTGTGAGCATGTCCTCCAATAGGTGAGTTTACTATCATTATTTGTATACCCGAGATAGGCTATTAATTCCTGAATTATCAGGTGTTCGAAAGCTTTTCCAAAATCGTTGGTGCCATGTTCAATTTTTTTTCGTTTTAGAAGGTAGTTTGGAATTCCAAGGTCGAAGAAATAGAACTTTGGAGCCAGAATAAGCCTTCTTTTAATAGTTTTGGTGAAAGCTGGAATCGTATAACCGATCAGGGTATCTTCCAATATGGAAAAATATTCCCTGGCAGTTGGAGCACTGATACCACATTCCGAGGCAATATTCTGATAATTAATCATTTCGCCACTGCTTAATGCGGCTATTTCTAAAAACCTTGAGAACGAAGAGATGTTGCGGACCAGTGCCTCAGCTTGTATTTCCTGTTGTAAATAATCCCCAACATAGGCTTGCAGACGTTTAACAGGATTTTCAACAAGATAATGTCGCGGAATCATGCCGTTATTAATAGCCTTGTGAATGTCGAAATCGGGAATTTCTGCACTTACCAGCGGGTAAAGAACATTCCGGATTGCACGTCCACCCAGAAGATTAGCCCCGCTTCTTTTTAATTTCCGTGCACTTGAACCACACAGGATAAACCGGATTCCTTTATTAACAATCAACCACTGAACTTCATCCAATAATTGTGGAATTTTCTGGACTTCATCAATGATCACTATTTTTTCGGAAGAGATTTCTGATAATTCTTCGCTCAGTAATGATGCTCTGCGGGAAAATCGTTCAAAATCATCAGATTTAAGCAAATCGTAATAGATTGCTTCAGGAAACAGGTTTTTTAGCAAAGTACTTTTCCCTGTTTGACGGGCTCCCCATAGAAATACGGTATCTTCTTTACTGTCTGAGAGTGTTAAAATGCGTGTAAACATAAATCAAT
>CAYLTH010000131.1:0-7816 GCA_964386485.1 uncultured Bacteroidales bacterium
ACAAATAAAAGATCTTCATCAAAAGGCTTTTCAAAATCCTGATGATCATAACTAAGACCATTAACCAATTTCCACTTCCCTTCTTCGATTATCCAGACGTGGGTAAATTTCGCAATACTTGTAAGATACTCAGGAGCATTTCCATCGGATGCATAGAAATTATGTACACCGGTTTGGATGGCCCCATATAGCAGATCGTTGTTTTTTAGCGGATAGATCTGCATGGTGTTTTCAGCCAGTATCCGTTTGGGTTTATAGCTTAACTGACACAGTCCGTTCTTAATTCCGGAAATAAAAGCCTCTTTCGAATCTGTCACTCCAGCCTGATCATGGTAAAATTCAAAGTGCTCGCTGAGGAGATTTTCAAATTGCCGGATATCACAGGTATTGAATCCTATATCAAACAAAAGACTGTCGTTTTCTTTGATTGTCTGATATAAACCGGATTGTCGGTCTGCTTGTCCAACAACCGCTACACTCACCAGTAAAAAGAAGTGAAGAATTTTATGTTTGCTTGTCATTTGTCTGGTATATAATATTTCAGAATCGGCTATAATGCTAATTTTTACAAAACTATAGAAATCTGTCAAAGGGGAAAGGGAAAAGGTAAAAGGATTATAAATTGCCGTTGTGCTTCAGCCAACGGAAAAGGAAAAAGGATTATAAATTGCAGTTGGGCTTTAGCCAACTGATAGAGATTGGGCAATATTCATTGGGGTTTTAACCCCTGATCTGAGCTTTGGTTTTGGGCTGAAGCCCTGATTGTGCGGGGATTTGGGCAACAGTTGGCTGAAGCCAACTGCAATTTACAACTCTGATCCTAAGCACATTAACACATTAACACTTTAACACATCAGCACACTTTACCTCATCTTAGATTTCATTTCCAAAAAGAAGAACATCTTTTTCTATTGCTCACAAAATCAAATCATTCAGTGAGTAAATGAATTGGTTTTCCGACGGAAAAATATGCAAAATTTATGTGCAAATGTGCAGATTTGCGCATGTGCGGGTGTGCAGATTTGTATGCAAAACACAACGAACACCACACCTTAACACTTTAACACCTTAACACCTTAACACATTTCAAAACGAGAGATGATCCAAACGAGTACCGATTATTGTTTCTCTGAGCTGTATTTCAAGATCTGCGAAATCGGGTCTTTGAACAATGCGGGTAAAGTCTCCATGTTTAAGCAGTGAAATGGAATCACAGGTGTCGCTCAGGGTGGAGAAAATGTGTGATGAAATGATCACGGTTCTGCCGTGTTCCTTCAGTTTCTGAATTATCGCCGTTAACAGGATATTGCTCTGGATATCTACCCCGTTAAACGGCTCATCCAGAATGAATACCTCGTTTTTCTGAAGTAACAGTGCGGTAAGCGCCAGCTTTTTCTTCATCCCGGTTGAATACGTAGAGGCATATTGATTGAGAGGCAGGTCAAAAACATTGAGTTCATCAAAAGATTGAATCTTCTGATGTCGTGCATTTCCCAACAGTTGAAGATATTCTTTCCCCGTAATTTTCGGAAACAAAAAGGGCTCTGTGGGTAACCAGCCGAGATGATTTTTTAAGGGATTCAAGTTGCATTTTACTTCACCTTCATAGGATTCAAATCCGGCAATACAGCGGAAGAGCGTTGTTTTACCGGCCCCGTTATCGCCCACAATTCCGTAAACCCTTCCTTTTTCAAAATCCATGCAGATGTTCTTCAGGACATGGAGGCTGCCAAAACTTTTGGATAAATTATTAATTCTGATCATTTGAGTATCTGACTTAAGTGTTTGCGCGATTGTATATAAAAGTAGGGAATTACCGCCCCAAGCAAGGGAGGGAAATACAGGCAGAATGCTATCAGAATTGCTGTAATGATACCCATTTCACGCGGCCATGCGGCATATTTTGCAAGGATAATGTATCCCAGAAAGGCATACCCCATAAGTACAATAAATAATAAATTCAGGGATTGGGAATAATATACCGGGACTAAAATCACCAGTAGCGGAATAACAAGAAGGGTAACCTGAAAAATTGCCGTTTTCAGCTTTTCAAACAGAAATTTTCCCGGACTTAAGGCAAAGACCCAAATATAAAATTCATTCTCTGGTTTCGGGTAAAACGTAATGGCAAGACCAAAAATAAGCATGATGGCAAACATCCCCAGGTTAAAATTATCCACTGTAACCGCAATTATACCAAGACCATAGGCTCCCAGGATCAATACGACCGTATTTCTGAAGCCAACCATGAATTCAAAAGGCTTTTTGAAAAAGGGAGTTGGTAATCGAAAATGTGTAACCGGTCTGAAATTTACAAATGCCAATCCCAGGTTTAGCAGCAGAAGTACCAGTCCAAAACCATAATTTTCTGATATAAACAGGAAAAGTACAAAGGGAAAACTTAGTATGAGATTCTCGAAAATTCTGATTTTGCGATAAATTGAATCCTGAAAACACGTTTTTAGAAATTCATTTCTCTTTACATCTGAGCGCTTTGCAGTAAAACCAATGGAAACAAGCACATAGATATAGCCGGCATAGGCTGTTTTCTGAAAAAGAAACACCGAGAGGAATACGAAAATAAGGGTGAGCAGAGGCCAGGCAAACAGGGGCCGGATACCCAGTTCCCGGATACTGCGATGAAACATCAAAACCTGCAAACGAAAATATTCAACCACCATAAACCATGAAAATATTTTTAGGAACACCGCATTTTCAACGCAGAAAAACAGCAATCATTGTCAGGCTTTAAAAGATTAGCAGTTTTGCAGATCCCTTTTTAAGGAGTCCGAAGACAGATAATACAGGTCCCGTGTGAAATTGCGTGCACTTCCCAATCTGGTAGCTTTTTCTAAGGCGTGGAATGAATTTATTTTTGTTAATTTTTCGTTAAGATGCACGTTTATACATGTTTAACGGGTATTTGCCGTGTGTTTTGGATGAACCATTGATACGAGGAATTGTTAATATCTCACAAAACTAATTTCAAATTTCAAAACAAAGCCCCCATGAAAAAACAAGTTTTACGTTCATTAATGGTGCTCGCCTTTGCCGGCTTGAGCGTTTATGCTAATGCTACTGTTTACAGAGTTAACAGTGCTCCCGGATCGAGTGCACCCTACTCCACTGCACAAGCGGCTCATAATGCTGCATCAGCCAATGATACTCTTTATCTGGAAGCATCAGCATTTGGTTATGGAGCATTAGCTGTTTCAAAAAAACTGGTCATTATCGGAACCGGCTATTTTCTTTCACAAAACCCACAAACCCAAGCCATTAATTCAGGTTCTGTAATGACTAGTGTCAGTTTTAACACAGGAAGTACCGGTTCAAAAATTAGCGGTTGCCAGATTGGTTATATTTACGTTTATGTTAATGACATCCTGATCACAAGAAATTACATTAATTCTTCGGGTTATTATGCTATTACTAATCAGGCTTCCATCAGCAATCTGATTATTACACAGAATTATATTACAACCCCTTATGCCAGCTATTATGGTCTGTATTTTGCATACCCTGCAAATAATGTATTGATAAGTAACAACTATATTTCAGGTTACATTTCATCAACTACTGAATTCAGCAGTATTGTAACCAACAATGTGTTAACCGGTTACCAGGCCTTGTACAACACCACTTATAAAAATAATGTTATTGATGGGTATTTTTATGATTACAATTGTTCGTTTTCCTATAATATCTGCGCATCAACTCAATTACCTGCAACCAACAACAACCAGCAGAATGTTGCATGGTCGAGCATTTTCGTAGGAGCTACAGGTAATAGTACCGACGGACAATGGAAGCTAAAGGCTGGTTCACCTGCTCTAGGAACCGGTGAAGGAGGAGTTGATATCGGAATGTATGGTGGTCCATATCCTTATATCCTTTCCGGTATGCCGAATATTCCTGCTATCTATTATTTCAATGCTCCTTCTGTTCCTTCGAACACCATCAATGTGAGTATCAAAGCCAAATCACATAACTAATCCAGACCATATCTTATCAGTTTAACGAAATAACCATAAGATTATGAGCCTGGTACCCAAACCACATAACCGCAAGCCCGGCAGGTACCTTGTATTAAATCTGATTATTGCATTGATATTCAGTCAGTTTATTGGTATAGCACAAAACATCAGCAAAGTCGAATACTATTTCGACACAGATCCCGGTTTCGGCCTGGGTGTGGATGTTCCGCTGACCGCATCACCCGATATAACCGACCTGAATTTCAATGTGGATATCAGTTCACTTTCACAAGGGTTTCATACCCTGTTTGCAAGGGCAAAAGATGCTACCGGTGTGTGGAGTGCTACACACAACAAACCTTTTTACAAGTATGTTGCGAATGCACTTCCTACCGATATCACCAGAATTGAATACTTCTTTGATACCGATCCCGGCTTTGGCAATGGAACATCCATTCCCATCACGCCCGGTACGCACATCAACAACCTGAATCATACGATCAGCATCGGTTCACTGAGCAATGGTTTTCATACACTGACCGTCCGTGCAAAAAATGAAGACGGTACCTGGAGTACTGCACATGGTACCAGCTTTTACAAAGAGACCTATGTGCCTGTTACACCGGATGTTGCTGCCATAGAATATTTCTTTGACAACGACCCCGGATTTGGTCAGGGAACTCCTATTCCGGTTACTGTTGGTGAGAATGTAGAGATTAACGACTACTTCATCAGTCTGAATGGCATCAGCAATGGTTTCCACATCATCACCGTTCGTACAAAAGATAGTTTTGGAAGATGGAGTACCGCTATTACCCGCAGTTTCTACAAAGAAACCTATGTTCCTGTCTTACCCGACATGGTGAAACTGGAGTATTATTTCGATACTGATCCCGGATATGGAAATGGAATTTCTGTTCCGATGACAGTTGGACCGAATGTTGAAGTGACGGATTTTACCATCGATCTGACGACACTGCCTGACGGATTCCATCAGGTTTTCGTGCGGGCACAAGATGCAAATGGCCGCTGGTCGCTGACATCAGGCAGGGCATTTTTCAAAGAGTTCTATAATCCTGTACTTCCCGATATGGTGAAGATGGAATACTTCTTTGATACGGATCCCGGTTATGGTAATGGCATCAACATCCCTATACCACAAGGTCCTCAGTTGAATAATATTGTATACAATATTCCTATTTTCGCCTTGGCAAACGGATTTCACACCCTCTATGCCCGTGGAAAAGACGCCAACGGAGTCTGGTCGTTAACCCATACACAGCCCTTCTTCAAAGAAGCCTTTGTACCGGTGTTGCCGGATATTGTTAAAATGGAATATTTCTTTGACGCCGATCCGGGCAACGGAAACGGGATTGATGTTCCTGTGAGCGGCGATACTACGTTCAGTGAGCAAAGTCTGCTGATTGATATTTCGGCTATGACAGAAGGATTTCATAAGATTCAGGTTCGTGCCAAAGATTCGAAAGGAAAGTGGAGTTTGACCCATTACCTTCCGTTCTATAAGCAGATTATGCACGATACCCTGCCGGATCTGGTGAAAGTAGAGTATTTCTATGATACCGATCCGGGTTTGGGCAATGGAATCAATGTTCCGGTGAGTCCAACCCAGAATATCGGCTTCCTTGCCTTTGCGCTGGATCTGACCAATGTTGCCTTTGGTGAGCATCAGCTGAATGTCCGTACAAAAGATGAATATGGAAAATGGAGTCTTGTCACGCAGGATACCATATTCTATTATCTGAGCACCTTGCCAACCGCCAGTCTTGCCGGTCCGCAGGGAACCTGTATTTATGCTCCGGCCGAATTCACGGTTACCTTAACCGGTTCAGGACCATGGACGCTGATTTACAATACGGGTGAGGAAATTGATACAGTAAGCAATATCAACACCCCGTTCTATACCTTCCAGGTGACTCCGCAAACATCCGGACCGCATACTGCACAGGTATTGAAAGTATCCGACAGTGAATACACCGGATTATACACGGGTATTCCGATTGAATACGATGTATATCCCTTGCCTGCTCAGGCCGGAGCCATTACCGGCAGCGTGAATGTCTGCAGGGGTGCGCAGCAAGTTGCATTCTACATTCCGTATATCGCGAATGCCTTAGATTACGTATGGACAGTTCCTGCAGGATGTACCTATACCCAGTACAACAACTACTGGTGGTATTACGGAAGTGTGATTTATGTTAATTTCCCGGAAGGAGCCCAGAGTGGAAACATCAGTGTTCACGGGGTGAACAACTGCGGAATCAATACATCATCGAGCTTCTTTGTGAATGTCAGGGAGAATCCGGTTGTGAATGCCGGGAACGACGTGAATATCGGCTATGGAGAAGATACGACCCTGCTTGCAGTTGTAAGCAGCGGAACGGCTCCGTATACCTATAGCTGGTCACCGTGGTACTATACCAATAATTCAGGTATTGCCAATCCGCTGGTTACTCCACCCTCTACCACAACCTTCGCAGTCTATGTTACGGATTTCTACGGATGTACAGATAACGATGAGATCGTCGTTACGGTTGGTCCGCCGGCTGGTACTACCCTTACCGGAACGATGACTTATGATAATGCTGTCCATTCGGTATTGAATGCGTCTTCTGTTTATCTGAAACAGGGAAATACCCTGATTGCAGAAACCACAACAGATGCCTCCGGTAATTACAGTTTTAGCGGGATTCCTGCCGGGTATTACACCCTGACAGGCAGCAGCACGAAAACCTGGGGAGGTGTGAATGCAACGGATGCCATGCAGGCGCTGAAACATTTTGCACAGGTTAGTTTTCTGAACGGACTGGCCATTACGGCAGCCAATGTGAATGCCGATGGAAGTATCAATGCCATTGATGCCTTGCTCATTGCACAGCGCTTTGTTGGAAACATCTCTTCTTTTGTGATCGGCGACTGGGTGAGTGAATCTCATTATCTATATCTGGATGGTGTGAATCCTCAATCTCAGAATCTGAAACTTTTGTGTAATGGTGATATCGACCGTTCATACTTCCCTCCTGCCAAACTCGAGCCTCAGGTAGTTCTGACCACAGGTTCTGAAATGCTTGTGGAAGTCGGAACAGTCGTAGCCTTACCGCTTACACTGAAGGCCGATTATATACTCGGAGCCGCTTCTCTGGTATTGAATATTCCGGAAGGAGTTGAAATACTGAGTGTTACACCATCCCGTGAAGCCATGGGCGAGGTTCTCTGGAATGCAGAAAACAATCAGCTGCGTTTGGCCTGGTATTCACTACAGGGTATTGACTTTAAAGCCAATGACATCCTGTTCCTGATCAATGTACGTATTCAGGATCTGAACAACACAAATTTCAGTATTGGTGAAGAAAGTGTTTTCGCTACACCCGAGGGATCTGCTGTTGCAAATGCTGTAATCGGTCTTCCGAAACTGCAGACAGCCGCTAATTCAACAGTTGGTTTAAGCCTCAGCAATGAACCCAATCCATTCCGTTTACAAACCAATCTGAGTTATCAGCTTCCCTTTGATGGCGATGTCAGAATTCAATTGGTTAACAGTCTGGGCGAACTGGTGATGGTTCAGTCTGCAGGATCCCAGAAAAGCGGAAATCAGCGCTATGTGCTGCAAACCGGAGATCTGCCTGCAGGAATTTATCATTGTAATTTATCCATAAATGGAACAAACGGCGAACACAGCCAGACGATCAAAATGATTATCGGGCAGTAAGTTTTCTGTAAATTGATTTTAAAAAAAGCGCTCCGGGTTTCGGGGCGCTTTTTTTTGTGACGCGTGACGGGTGACGGGTGACGAGAGGAAAAGGAAAAAGGAAAAAGGAAAAAGG
>CAYLTH010000132.1:0-1552 GCA_964386485.1 uncultured Bacteroidales bacterium
TATACTGGTAGATTTGCACATTTGGCAGCGCATCGGGAGGATGCTTAGTTTGAGCAGCATTAAGTGGTTGATCTTTAGAATCGATTGTCAAAAGCAGAGGCAAATAAACCAATGTGGAAATATACCAGTGTACCAAATTACCAATAATTACCGGGTCAAAACCAGGTGCCGCGACAGATTGTAGTTTTTGGAATTACCGTTGAGTGTGAGGCGCAGGATGAAGATTCCCTTTTCAAGATCACTGAGATTGAATTGTTCGTTGAACAGTCCGGTTGCGACGGAGCGATTGTCGACAAGCAATTTGACGTTGCGACCAAGCATGTCATAAACAGCGATGCTCAGTATCCCATCTTCCGGCAGTTCAAATGAGATATTTGCATTATCCACAACCGGATTCGGAGCGACACTGAAAGCCAAGTCAAATTCTTCTGTAATCAGGGTACTGTTGCAGCTTACGAAGCTGATTTTGACGGAATCAACAGCAGGGGAGCAGGAGGCAAAAGAGTTTGCCTGAATATACAGCCATACAAATCCGGCAGTCTTTTCTTCGGGCGTAAAATAGTAGTTTGGATGCAGCACTGTTATGTTGCTAAATGTTCCATTTCCGGCAGTTGACCAGTTAAGCGACTGATAGTTGCTGGCAGATGAATTGTTCAGTTTGTAGGTAGTTGCTGAAGGAGAGACATTTGTATTGCATCCGGCATCCACTGTAGCCTGTTCATAAATACGTACTTTTACCACATCGTATGTACTTGCACAATTGCCGTTTTTAATTGTCCATTTGAAATTGTATATGCCGGGGATGAGTGCATTTACCTCGGTATTCCAAAGATGATGATCCAAAAAGCTGTACTCGCATGGGCCACTGGATTTTGTCCAGGTTCCGATGCCATATTCCGGCTGATTGCCTTCGAGGACGGTCAGATCTGTGCCGCAAAGAACCTGGTCGGGACCGGCGTTGGCTATGCTTGACGGGAAGTTGTTTACCACGGTCATGGTATCGTCGGTGCTGCAGAATTCTTCATAAATGGCATAGCGGAAGGTGTAGGTTCCCGGGACGAGTTCGGTTGCGGTGGTGGTGTAATTTGCGGGATTTTCAATTACCGCATTTGCAGGACCGGACAACTGAGTCCATTCGCCGGTAGCACCGGTTCCGGGTGTATTGGCTGACAAGCTTACACTGCTTGCATTGCACAGGGTTTTGAGTTCGGAGCAGATGTTGGCTACTTTGATTTCGACGATCTGTACGGTGAAGGAACAACTTGATATATTTCCGGAAATGTCTGTAATAGTGTAGGTTACAGTGGTTGTTCCCTGTTTGAAGAGGCGTCCGCTTGCTGTGAGTGTTCCGGTTCCGGTGGTGGCTCCTGTGAGTTTATACGTTATGGAAGCCAGTCCGCAATTGTCGATTGTTATGGGATCTATATCATAAATGGCGGCAGAATAGCAATCAGTGCCTCCTACTTTAATGCAATACGAAACATTGGCAGGACAGGAGATCAGAGGTGCTTCGGTGTCGAGAACAGTAACATTTTGAGTGCAGGTTTGGGTT
>CAYLTH010000132.1:1652-7692 GCA_964386485.1 uncultured Bacteroidales bacterium
TCGGTTGCCACTGCGTCACCCAAAGCAATACCGGAGGCACTGCAGTTTTGTGGATCTACGGGGAAGGTCAGATCCGGAGGACATGAAAGGGATGGAGGTTGATTGTCGAGAACGGTAACAGTATTGTTTCGTATGGTTGTATTGCCTGCATCATCTGTAACGGTCCAGGTGATTTCTGTTGGTCCTGTGGGGAAGGTTGGCTGGGCATTGTTTACAATAACCGGAGTACCGCAATTATCAGATGCATTGGGTGGCGGCGGGGTGAGTGTTGCAAAATTTTCACCCGGATCTGTGTATGTTGTGATATCTGCCGGAGTATCCACTGTTGGATTTTCAGTGTCGATAATTGTAATTTCAAGTGTACAGGAAAGGGAAGAACCAACCGGATCCACCACCGTAAAAATGATATAATTTAGTCCAGGATAAAAGACTGTTCCGGATTCGGGTCCGGTTACGATAAGTGTTCCACCTGTGTATACCGGTGGAGGATAATTCACAACGGCTCCGCAAATCCCCTGGTCAGTTCCCTGGGTAATATTAACCGGGCAGCTGATTGACAAGGTAGACGGACTGATTGCATCAACAGGCAGTGATGGTTTTTCAGTTCTCCGTTCATTGCTGTTCGGGTTTCCCTGAGCCATTCCATTGCCTGGCATCCATATTGACAGGAGAATGATTCCTGTTGCGAATAGAAAGGTAAGTTTTGTTTTCATGTTGTTTTAGTTTTTGTAAAATGTCTTAATTGTGGAAATAATCTATATTTTGTATTTCGAAATTTCTTTAAATGATTGAAGTCCTGAAATGGGAATAAAAATGAAAATAATAATTTAAAAATGCGAATAAAATGATAATAAATTCCAAAAACGGGAATTGAATTGCAATGATACGTTATAAATAGATACTTGTCAAGAAAAAAATAAAAAATTTAATTATCACAAAAACAATTAGTTAAATTTTGATTTTTGTTGACCACAATTTATGAATCCAATGTTTATATGAATCCCAATTATGGAAAAATGGAATTAGTATGAGTAATAAAGATCCATCGTATAATCCAGTTTATTCGGGAAGGCGGGGTTATAAACAGAAATTCCCGCTGTTATTCTTTGAGAATATCACAGCGGGTAGTTAAGGAAAGTCCGGAGAAAAGCTACATGTTCAGGTGTTTCATGGCTTCATACACCAGAAATGCCGGCCAGACCATTGCTTTGAGAAAACCAATTACACCCATCCAGAATCCGGTGGCATGAGAGATGAAATAAACCGCAGCTCCGATCAATCCAAGTCCATAAATGGCACCACCGGATGCATTTCCTGAATATTCTTTTTTCATTGAGTTATATTTTAAATGATTAGGAGGGTAGAAGATAGGGTTCAGTGCTTTTGAATATCAAGCTGATTTTTCATTATCAGGAGTAATTGATTGATATTCACTGGTTTTGAGATGTAATCATTGCAGCCAGCCTCTAGTGCTTTTTCTTTATCGCCACTAAGCCCGTGTGCTGTCTGCGCAATTATTTTAACCGTTTTGTTAAACGCTCTGATCCTTTTCGTGGCTTCATACCCGTTCAATTCAGGCATACGGATATCCATGAGAATAAAGTCGAGATCGGGGTTGTTTTTACACATTTCAACGACTTCCAATCCTGTTCTTGCTTTTAAAACCGGATATTTTGTTTTTGGAAATAAAGCCTCCAGCAGGAGGATGGATGCAAGATCATCTTCTGCGATCAGGATTCTGAGATCCTTGAAATAATTATCATCAAATGATATGGAATCCTTTTCAATTTCGAATCCGGAGGTTTTGGGTAAATTAGAAAATGGTATTGTGAAATAAAATTCCGATCCTTTACCAGGTATGCTTTCCAGATGAATTCTGCCCCCCAGCATTTCCACATAGGCTTTGGTTATGGATAAACCAAGTCCTGTTCCCTGTATAACCTGATTTCTTGCCGCATCAGCCTGCATGAAACGTTCGAATACGACATCCTGTAGAAATTTCGGAATTCCGGGTCCGGTATCAATAACAAAGAAGCGCATGATATTGCTCTCAACTCTGTAACCATATTTTACAGATCCTTCCTGAGTATATAATATAGCGTTTTTAAGAAGGTTGGTCAGGATGGCATACAATTTTTCTTTATCTGTTTTTATCCAGAGCTCCGGCTGCAGGAGTCCATTTGAAACGGAGAGATGGATGCCTTTTTTCCTGGCCTCCGGGTTGAAAAAATCGTATAAATATTCTGTTATTTCGTGAATATTGACATCCTGAATATTGACTTCCATTAAGCCGGATTCGATTTTGGAAATATCAACAATATCATTGATAATTCCCATTAAACGAACGCCGCTTTCCTCAATAATCTTTATATATTTATGTTGTTGTTCAACAGTGATTTCCGGATCTTTTAATAAGGAGGTAAATCCAAGAATTCCATTCATGGGTGTGCGGATTTCATGGCTCATATTGGCCAGAAAGGAGGATTTCAGTCGATCAGCGGTTTGGGCTTTCTCCTGTTGGTTTTTGTAAAACCGCATGGCTATTGTCAGTAGGATAATGCTGATCAGGAAGTACATCAACAGGCCCCACAGCATGTCAACCAGGCGAATGGTATCGTTTTCATATTGTCCGAAAATATTCGGGTTTTGTATTTCAATAGCGATAAGTACAACAACATTCAGAATAACTGCCAGCGTAAAGAAATTGCGCACTTTGCCATGAAAAAGAAAAAAAATGAAGGAATATAATACGACAAACAGATAGGGGATCGGACTCGTGGAGCCATAATTTACTGCCCACTGAATGTTGATCATCACAATGGTAACAATAGTTAGCAGGTATTTTGAGATCGAATATTTCTGGCGTACTCTGCTGTAAATATAAACTGCAGTAAATATACCTGCCGGAGCAGCAGAAAGGCTAATTGCGATCCATCCCAGATTAAGAATCGAATTCATGATAATACCTAAATATCCTGTCAGCGCAATCAACGCACACATGACAAGCACAAGATAATTTTCAAAACCAATTTCACCTGGGCGAAAAAATAAAAATTGTGTAAACCGCTTCAACATAGGCTTAAAATTCGTTAAGAGCCAGAATTATATCCTTAAAGATTTATTGAATGGATAACATGATTTTTAACAATGTTAAAATTACGGAATGAAATGAGAATTCCTATTGTGTTTTTAAAATATTTTCGATGTACTTAGGTGAAATTTTTGTTGACGTTATTTTAAAATCAAACCAGTGGTGCAGGGGAAGTTCAAAACCGCTTCCCTGCATGTAGTTAAAAAGAGAAACGCGAAGCCCTTTTCCAAAAGCCTCGTGATCACAGCCGGTTGGATCTGAAAATGTCAGGTCATTGTTGGCAAATGAACCGGATTCTGATGGAATATTCCGGATGGAAAACTTCGTCGGGTTTTGGCCAATCTCGCTATGTGCAGTCAATGCAAAGCGATGCCAGAAGCCGGATTGTATGAGTCCCTGTTCAAAGAGTTGTCTGACAACTTCCAGTGAATCAATCGTTTCCTGTGCGGTCTGGGTTGGGAATCCATACATCAGGTAGGCATGGACCATGATGCCATTTTCTGTAAAGTTGGCAGTAACATTGGCCACCTGTTCGATGGAAACACCTTTGTTGATCAGTTTCAGGATGCGTTCAGAGGCGACTTCGAGTCCGCCCGACACGGCAATACACCCACTTTGCTTCAGCAGATTGCACAATTCAGAGGTGAAACTTTTTTCGAAACGGATATTGGTCCACCAGGTGATGGTGAGCTGCCTGCGCAGGATTTCTTCTGCCAGCGCCCGGAGCAAGGCTGGCGGAGCGGCCTCATCCGTAAAATGAAACCCGGAGTGACCCGTCTGGAGGATAATATCTTCGATACGGTTGCAAATATCGGCAACGCTGTTGGGTTCATAGCGTTTGATGTAATCGAGTGAGGTGTCGCAGAAACTGCATTTGGCCCAATAACAGCCATGGGCGAGTGTGAGTTTGTTCCAGCGGCCATCGCTCCACAGCCGGTGCATGGGGTTAATGATTTCAATTACAGATATATACTTATCGAGAGGGAGACCTGTGTAGACGGGAATTCCTGATTCGGAGGGCGAAAAATCCGGAATGGATACACCATTATAATAATGTACTTCATTGTCCTGGCAGAGAAAGGTTCTTTTCAATTCAGTTACCGGGATTTCGCCATCCAGATACCGGATTAACTGAAGAAGCGGGGCTTCGCCATCATCCAGTATGATATAATCGAAATACTCAAAAACACGCGGATCGGAAAGAGAGCGAAGTTCGGTTCCTGCAAATCCGCCTCCCATCACGATTTTGATTTCGGGATGATGCTTTTTAAGCCACTGACCACAGCGGAGAGCGGTAAATAAATTACCTGGAAAAGGAACAGAAAATCCAATCAGGCCGGGTTTAACAGACTGAATTTTTTCTTCCAGAATATGAAGTAACAGATTGTCGATCAGTGTGTTGGGCTGTTGGAGTTCCTGATGAAGTGCATCGAAAGTGTTGGCAGAGCGACCGAGTTGTTCGGCATAACGACTAAACCCGAAGTGCGGATCAATACATTCTGTAATCAGGTCTGACATATCTTCGAGATACAAAGTTGCCAGATGTTTCGCCTTGTCCTGCAATCCCATCGTTCCAAAAGCCCACTCGAGATCATCCACTTCCTTAAAGCGGGAAGCTTCGGGCAGGAAATCGCGTTCGACAATCCGGTAGGCCAGTGAAGGATCTTTGCCTTGTAAAAACCGGATCACCGGGTCTATGGTCCGGATGTAGATTTCACTCAGGTTTCGGATTGAACGGGAATTCCGGCTGGATTTCATTTTTGTTTCGTCCAGTTCATCAAAGATAGACCGAAACCCTTGTTCCGAAAACAAGGTCAGAATGACTTCGATACCCAGATCGGCCTGCGAACAGCATATCCCGCGGCTCTTCAGAAACCCGGTGAGTTGCATGATCGCCGGATAGGGGGTATTGAGCTGTGTAAAAGGCGGGGTGAGAAGCAGTACTGATTTTGGCATACCGTATTATTTAAGTTTTGCTGCGATAAAAGCCGTAGTCCAGGCTGCCTGAAAGTTAAATCCCCCGGTAATGGCATCGATATCCAGAATTTCTCCGGCAAAGTAAAGGTTTTTAACGACTTTACTCTCCATTGTCAAGGGATGAATGCTCTGCAGGCTGACTCCGCCGCAAGTAACAAATTCATCCCGGAAGGTCGTACGGCCAGAGACCTGGTAAATGTCGTTGGTGAGTATATTCACCAGTTTATTGAGTCCTTTTTTGCCCAGTTCTCCCCATATTTTTTCGGAAGGAAGTTCGCATTTTTCGAGCAAAAACAGCCACAACCGGGAAGGGAGCGCATACGGCCGGTAGTTCACAAGCTGTTTCCCGGAATGGTCTTTCGAGATCTTTTCCAGTTCTGTGTTTACGGTTTCGTTATTGGGTTCATTCACCCAATTCACCTGAATTTTAAAACGATAGTCCAATTCACTTAAAAGCCGGGCACCAAAGGAAGAAAGCTTTAAAATAGCCGGTCCGCTCATTCCCCAATGTGTGATCAGCAGAGGACCGTTTGATTTCAAGCGGGTTCCCTGGATCGAAACCAATGCATTTTCAACCACGATGCCCATCAGGGCTGTTACCGGATCTTGCGGTAAATTAAATGTGAAGAGAGAGGGAACCGGTTCTTCAATCTGATGACCTGATTTTTCAAGCCAATCAAGACCCTTGCGTTGCGGTGAGCCACCTGTTGCGAGAATAATTTTGTCGAAGGCTTGCGAATCGCTTTGTTCTCCGGCCAATACCGGTCTCAGTTGTCCGTCCTCAGCGATCACGGATTGGATCGCACATCCTGTCCGGATTTCAATACCCAGTCTTTTGGTTTCGTGCAGAAAACAGTCAATAATGCTTTGAGAATCCTGTGATTTTGGGAAAACACAAAGATCATCCTGAACAATAAGCGGGACTTGGCGTGATTCGAACCAGTTGATTGTGTGTTTATTATTGAATACAGG
>CAYLTH010000133.1:0-7674 GCA_964386485.1 uncultured Bacteroidales bacterium
CCCGGCAAGGGAGAAATCATTCCGATCAGAATGAAATACAAAAAGAAAAAACAAACACAAAACCAGAATAAACGCGATTGCGGCTGCTGCGGCGACCAGGAAGCGAGAACATAAAGAAAAAGACCAAGTATGAATATGTTTTCAACGAGCGCGAACAGGGTCAGAACATTTATATTCATCAGGTAAAACGGAGAAGCCAGACTGTTCAGAAACGCCATCGGTATCGCTTCAATCACCCGGAAACTGTGATCCCCGATGCTCGGAATATTGCTCAGCGCTTCCTCATTCTGTTCAATGACCGTAGCATAGAAATCTTTCTGCTTGGCAGCCAGCAAATCGTGTAAATTGTATTCGGGAATCACAAAACGAGCCGCAACAAGAACCAAGGCAGAAAATGCCAGGAGGGATATAAATTTCCACCCGGTAGCCGGTTTGGGTGCATGCTTATCCCAGATATACGCCACAAGCAAGGGAAGCATCAGTGCCAGAATGTACATCTTCAGAAAACACATGATGGCCAGTGACAGCAGAAATGGCAGTATGGTAAACCTCAGCCGGAATCCTCTCTCCGTCCAGCCAATAATATAAAACAGGAAAAATCCGCCTGCCGCAATGGATATGGCTTCCTTCGAAGCACCCGAACCCCAGAATACAACCGAAGGCATAAACAAAACACCAATAATCAGAATCCATTCCTGCAGGCTTCTGTTCGCAAACATTGTTGTGTTTGCAGCAGCCTTTTCTTTTGCCATGGCATCGGCAAAAACACGGTACAACGCTACAATTCCGGCAAATGAAAGAAATCCCGAAAACAAAATATGTATCGGATAATGTCCGCCGGAAATCAGGCGAAAAACCGCATTGATCCGGATCATCGTACGATTGTCATTGAACAGCCCATGGTCCCAGGCACGCTGCCAGTAAGCCATTTTCTCATAATATTGCGCGAAATGCGGATGATTATCCCCGATCCCGGTCAGCATCTGAAGAAAATCACCGGGATGCGCCGGAAGCGCCCGGAACATGTGTGCACTGTCGGTGAAAAAAATCCACGCATCCGATGTCCCCTGCCAGGCCGGATAATGAAGATACAGATACCAGTACAGCAAGCCTGCCAGCACCCGGCTTCCGAAAGCTGCGAACAGGATCCCCGCACCCAGACCGCTCTTCCGGAAAAAGGGGAGCTTCCAGATCAGAACGATAAAAACGATGAGGTAAACGAGGCCTGCTATCATCTTTGCTTAAACTTGAAGGCCAAAGATAGTAAAATGCAGCAATCAGGATTTTTTCGAAAAAACAGAAGGCATGGGAGTGGTGAGCTGCATACACAAAAACACCAGAAAAGGCAATGCCGGCACTTTATACCGGACCAGTGCACCGCTCACCGGCGACATGATACCGGCCAGCGTGAAGATCAATATGAAAAACAGCAGACTAAACATTACCAGATTGGGATCCACGGGTTTTCGGAACCGAAACAGGATGAGCAACAACATCGCCCAGATCAGCAGGTTTTCGAGCATGGAGATCAGACTCAGCCACGAAAACCCTTCACCCGGAAGCGGACGGATCAGCGTGTTGATAAAGCCGGGAACCATCGCTTTGATCAACTGACTCCACGATGCATCGAACGTTTGCTCACTGAATAAACTTCCCGCCTGTTCTTCCTGTGCAATCCTGACAAAGTCGTTGTGCTTGGTCGAAAGAATTTCGGGGATGTTGTTGTAAGGATTGATAAACTTCAGCATCAGCCCGAATCCAAAGGTGAGCAGCAGCATCAGCCCGTATTTTAACACCACCTTCCGTCCTCCGGTGAGATACACCCAGCTGTAAGCCACGATCAACGGGATCATCAGGGCAAACAGGTAAAATTTACTGTAGCGCAGGATGATCAGCGAGGCCGCCAACAGAGCAATACGCCACCATGGATAATCCTTTTTCAGGATTGCGGATGTATGATATACCAGCATCCCGCCGGCAAAGAGAATGAGTCCTTCTTTCAATACCCCGCTGCTCCAGAAAAGGAGGGAAGGGAACAGAAACAAAAGCAGAAACAACAACCGTTTCCGCTGGGGCAGACTGTCGGAAAACAAACGATACAGGCCTGTGAGCCCGGCAAACGACAGGAAGGCCATAAACAACGTGTGAACCGGCAGCGAACCCAGGCTGATAAAGCGGGCCACTGCGTTAAAGCGGATCATAATATGCCCGTCGCCATAGAGATTCGTGGGATAGATGCCATACCAGTTGTTCATCTGCCCGTACCAGCGGTGAAAATAGGCCTGTTCATTGTCGAAACTGAACAGTATCCTGAAAAAATCGGCCGGCGACTCCCAAAACACCCCGTACAGGATATTCCCGTCGTCGAAATATTTGTAGATATCTGCATTCGGACGATCCGTGTAATAATAAGTGTAAATAAAATACAACAGCATCCCCGCTGCAATCTTCATCCCGAATGCCCCGCTGATCCACCATGCCGGAATACCTTCCAAACGAAAGAATTTCATCTTCCGGATCAGCAGAAAAAGGAGCAGCGCGTAGGTCGCGAACAGCAGGTATTGCAGTACCGGGTTATTCACTTAGTTTGGCGAGTATCCAGTCTTTTGCATTGATAAAGGGCTGTACCCACGGACTAACCGCGTCTTCCCGGCGATCGGCAGGGTAATGCGCCCATTGCCAGGGGAAAAGCGAGCGTTCGAGGTGAGGCATCATGGCCAGATGGCGGCCATTGTCGGAATACAAGGCAGCAGTTTCATACATCGAACCGTTCGGATTGCCCGGCAGTCCGGCATAATGGTATACCGCCCCGAAATTGTACTGATCCTTCGTGCCGGGCAGACTGAATTGTCCTTCCCCGTGAGCCACCCAGATTCCCAGGCGGCTGCCACTCAGCGAACCCAGCATCACACTTTCGTTTTGTGGGATATCCACCGTAATAAAACCGGATTCAAATTTGCCGCTGGCATTGTGCAGCATTTTGGGTTTCTGTTCATGTTCGGGATAAATCAGACCGAGTTCAACCATGACCTGACATCCGTTGCAGATCCCGAGACTCAGCGTATCTTCGCGGGCATAGAAAGCATCCAGGGCCTTTTTTGCTCGTTCATTGTAGAGGAAAGCTCCGGCCCAGCCTTTTGCGGATCCGAGTACATCCGAATTGCTGAATCCCCCCACAAATACGATCATATTCACATCTTCGAGCGTCTCCCGACCCGAAATCAGATCAGTCATGTGCACATCCTTCACCTCAAAACCGGCATAGTAAAGCGAATAGGCCATTTCACGGTCGCCATTCACCCCTTTTTCACGGATAATCGCTGCTTTGGGAGCACCCGGCCCCGGTTTGCCAACAGGACTGCTGAAATCAGGGAAAATGTAATCCAGGACCTGATTTTTGTAGTTCCGGAAGCGTTCGAGGGCAAACTCATCCCCGCTTTGCAAACGGTCGAGCAGGTAAGAGGTCTTATACCACTGATCCCGCATCAGATTCACATCCAGACGATGGTGTTGTCCCGAATGCTTAATGCTGAGTTCGCGGGTTTCGAGGTAGGAACCGATCCTGAAGAACCGCAATCCATGGGCAATCAATATTTTTTCAAGCGCTTCTGCTGAATTTGTCTGAACAATAACCCCGGGTTTTTCACTGAATAAAAGCCGGATCGGATCAGTTTCACCTACAATATCCAGGTTGAGCTGCATTCCGGTCTGCGGTTCTGCAAACAGCATTTCGAGCAGGGTGGTGATCATCCCGCCGGCCGAAATATCGTGACCGGCCAGCAAAATTCCGGATTCAACAGCCTGCTGTACCGCACTGAATGCCTTTTTGAAATAGGCGGCATCCTGTACATCCGGAACTTTATTTCCCAGTCTGCCATTGAGCTGGGCAAAACTGCTGCCACCGAGTTCAAAGGCGGACAGGCAAAAATCGATGTAATAAAATGAACTGCCCGGAACAGCCTGAACGACCGGTTTGACGGTCTTTTTCAGATTGCTGACTTCCCCAACCGCTGTAATGATAACGGTTCCGGGTGCATAGACTTTCTCTCCGCCCGGATATTTCTGGGTCATCGAGAGAGAATCCTTTCCGGTTGGAATATTCAGGCCGAGTTCAATGGCAAAGGTACTGGCCGCTTCTACAGCAGCATACAAACGGGCATCTTCCCCTTCCTGTTTTGCAGGCCACATCCAGTTGGCACTGAGTGAAATGCCGGCTATCCCGCCTTCAATCGGTGTCCACACGATATTGGTCAGCGCTTCGGCAATACTGAGGCGGCTTCCGGCTGCTGCATCAATCAATCCCGGAGCAGGAGCGTGCCCAATCGCGGTCGCAATACCTTTTATCCCGTCATAATCCAGAGCAGAAATGCCCAGGTTATTCAACGGAAGCTGAATACTGCCGGCACATTGCTGCAATCCGACGCGTCCCGTAACCGACCGGTCCACTTTATTGGTAAGCCAGTCCTTACAGGCCACACTCTCCATCTGCAGAAGATCGCGCAGGTATTCGGCAAATTTTTCTGTTTTGTAGGGGATTGCAATATAGTCGGTTGTTATCGTATTGTCATTCAATATTGTACGCGGAGGTTTTCCAAACAGATCGGTCAGCGCCAGATCAACCGGCTTTTCTCCGGATTCACTGTTTTCGATCACAAAGCGCTGGTCTCCGGTAATGACGCCGGCATCATAAATGGGTGCCCGTTCGCGTTCGGCAATTTTCTTCAGATATACCAGGTTTTCGGCATCAATCACCAAACCCATGCGTTCCTGCGATTCATTCCCGATAATTTCACGGGCTGAAAGGGTAGGATCGCCTACCGGTAATTTGCTGAGGTCGATGTTTCCGCCGGTTTCTTCCACCAGCTCCGACAATGAGTTCAGATGTCCGCCTGCACCATGATCGTGGATCGAAACCACGGGGTTGATGCCGCTTTCGGCCAGGGCACGAATGGCATTGTAAACCCGTTTCTGCATCTCCGGATTCGAGCGCTGGATGGCATTCAGCTCTATCTGGTTGCCGTATTCTCCGGTAGCCACCGAGGAAACAGCTCCGCCGCCCATGCCAATTCGGTAATTATCGCCGCCCATCACCACAATGCGATCACCGGGAGTGGGAGTATCTTTTTTGGCATCTGCTGCCCGGGCAAAACCGATCCCTCCGGCCATCATAATCACCTTGTCGTAGGCATGGGTTTTCTCGTTTTCGCTGTGTTCGAAGGTCAGTAAACTCCCGTTAATCAGGGGCTGACCGAATTTGTTGCCAAAATCACTGGCCCCGTTCGAGGCTTTGATCAGAATCTCTTCCGGACTCTGGTACAACCACTTCCGGGCAGTGGTATAGCCTTCCCATCGGCGTTCCCCGATGCGCGGATACGAGGTCATGTAAACAGCACTGCCGCTCAAAGGTATACTGCCTTTACCCCCTGCCATTCTGTCGCGGATTTCTCCACCGCTTCCCGTGGCTGCTCCATTGAAAGGTTCTACCGTTGTCGGGAAATTGTGGGTTTCTGCTTTGAGCGAAATCACCGAATCCAGATCCCGGAGTTCGAAATAATCGGCAATATCCTGACGTTTGGGTGCAAATTGTTTGATGCGGGGTCCCGTAATAAACGCCACATTGTCCTTATAAGCGGATACAATCTTGTTGGGATTCTCCTTCGCTGTTTTCTTAATGAGTTGAAACAGTGATGATTCCTTTTCAATTCCGTCGATGATAAACTGACCATTGAAGATTTTATGGCGGCAATGTTCCGAATTAACCTGCGAAAAACCGAAGATCTCACTGTCGGTTAATTTTCTGCCAAGATGACGGCTGAGTTCTTCCAGATATTCTACTTCATCATTGCTTAAAGCCAGGCCTTCTTTTTTGTTGTAATCCTGGATATCACCGATCGACAAAATTGCTTCCGGCTCATGCAGTATGGTATAAATATCCTGTCCAAGTCCGGTATAAACAGCCTGTAACATCCTGTCGTAGCGTGGATTAGCATTTGGAGTGTGAAAGAATTCCTCGATTCTACGGATTCCTTTCAACCCCATATTTTGCGTGATTTCCACCGCATTGGTACTCCAGGGCGTGATCATCTCTTTACGCGGACCCAGATAAAAGCCGGCAAGTTGATTAAGATTCAGGTATTCAGCCCCTCCGAACAGCCAGGATAATTTTTGGAGATCCCCGTCAGAAAAACTGACATCGCTGTCAAGGGCATAAAATTTGTTTTCACCGGATTTGAAAAAATGAATCATCTTTTACGATATTTGATAAAAAAAAATCTGGCAGGTATCCTGCCAGACATTTGTTTAGTGTCGGGGCGAGAAGACTCGAACTTCCGACCCCTTGCACCCCATGCAAGTACGCTAGCCAACTGCGCCACGCCCCGATTATATAATGAGCTGCAAAAGTAATAATAATTCATAAATTTACAACATAGAAAAATTAAGCCTTATGAGTGAAATCAATGAAAAAGTAAGATGTCTGATTATTGGCAGCGGACCTGCCGGGTATACGGCTGCAATTTATGCTGCACGTGCTGATCTTAAGCCTGTTATGTATGAAGGACTGCAGCCGGGAGGACAGTTAACAACGACCACCGAAGTGGATAATTTCCCGGGATATCCGAATGGAATTACCGGACCGGAAATGATGGAAGACTTAAAAAAACAGGCGCAGCGCTTCGGGACAGATGTCCGCTGGGGGCTTGTTACCAGCGTTGATTTATCTAACCGTCCGTTTATGGCCAAAGCAGATGATGGCAAAACGATCGAAGCCGAAACCATTATTATTGCAACGGGAGCAACGGCCAAATGGCTCGGACTCGAATCCGAACGCAAATACCAGGGCTTTGGTGTGAGTGCCTGCGCCACCTGTGATGGATTCTTCTACCGCGGTAAAGATGTGGCTATTGTCGGAGGCGGAGATACGGCTGCCGAAGAAGCCACCTATCTGGCGA
This sequence comes from uncultured Bacteroidales bacterium, assembly GCA_964386485.1. GTDB lineage: Bacteria > Bacteroidota > Bacteroidia > Bacteroidales > CAIXZF01 > CAIXZF01. Next base: position 6,951 of record CAYLTH010000133.1, read on the forward strand.
AGCTTTGCAATAAAGTTTACATGATTCACCGCCGCGATGAGTTGCGTGCTTCCAAAGCGATGCAGCACAAAGTACTGAATACGCCCAATATCGAGATGCTCTGGAACAGCAAACCGGTGGAAGTACTCGGTGATGCACAGGGCGTGAACGGATTGCTGGTCGAAAATGTAAACACCGCTGAGCAACGCAAAATTGATATTCATGGATTTTTCGTGGCCATCGGTCACACCCCGAATACCACCTTGTTCAAAGGACAATTAGACCTGCACGAGAACGATTATATCAAAACCATACCGGGAACCACCCAAACCAGCATTGAAGGCGTATTTGCCGCAGGCGATGTACAGGACCACCACTATCGCCAGGCCATCACGGCTGCCGGCACCGGTTGCATGGCTGCCATCGAAGCTGAACGGTTTCTGACGTCTATATAATTTAGTATTGGTATATTGGTACATTGGTAGATTTGCAAACTGGTACATTTGGAAACGCATCAGGAAAATCTGTGTTCAGGTGTTCGGGTGTTCAGGTGTTCAAGTGGTTGCAAACCCTGACTGCGGTTTCTTACACGAGAGGGAACATCTTACTTTGCCTTGGGGACCAGTGTGAGTGGGAGTGGGAGTGTGAGCTCTGATATACAACCAATTACCAATTACCAATTACCAATTACCAATTACCAATTACTATTCCGCCTCACCTCAAAACGATTTTCCGTGTCAGAAGT
>CAYLTH010000134.1:0-4318 GCA_964386485.1 uncultured Bacteroidales bacterium
CTGCCTACACCATTATAATATAGTACTGCATTATCAGCAAAAAGAGGCTGTGTAATTCCCGTCGAATAATCAAACTCCAGATCATCAATGTATAAGGTGGATCCGGCCGTGGTTTCAAAACCTGTGGCTGTTGAAACCAGAATATTCATTGTATCCGGGATATCCGGCGTAAACCAGTCAACATAGGCTTCGAATTTGGTCCAGGTACCTACTGTATTGCTTTCAAGAAAAAAAGCGATTCCAATCGTATCCTGCCATCCACCCGGATTGTGCTTGTAAAAAATGGCGCCCATAGCACAGGTGTCACCACCCTGAGGACTGTATTTATAATAGCCTGTAAATTTTTCCGGACGACCGGTAAAAGCAACTCCCCCACTCAGGTCAAACTCAAAAGTGGTTGTATTTACTGTAAAGTTGGCCAGGGTCATTAAGCCGGGCACAGTCACCAGGATGAAATTTTTACTTTCGAGTTTTGCACATTTACTGCCGGAATGAGCGCTTGTATTGCTTGTTACAACCGCTGAACCAACGAAGGGTATGGCAGTAGTTTCCTGATTCGGGGTATCCCAGAATTCAGGATTGGAATAATTTCCGCTGGTTATCCAGGTTTCCATTCCGGAATTAGGAGCTTGCTGAGCCTGAACAGTTAACAGCAGTAATGCTGCAGGAATAAAGAGTAGTAATTTTTTCATATTGAATCATTTTTTAGAATAAACACAGTTGCAGACATTTGGTTCTGATCAAAAGTGAATAAGTTCTTATATTTGCAGAAAATCAGTAAAACATGCGCAAAACTAAGCTAATTTTCAGTCTCTTCTTTTTCTTTCTGACCATCACTTCTGTGTTTAGCCAATCTGCACCACAGGAACTCCAGCTTTCCGATATCTGGGGCAGTCGGAAGTATTATCCCACCAGTCCGGATGAATTGCAACCCCTGAATGATGGAGAACATTATTGTCTGATGGTCGACGATACCCTCTTTGAATATGAATTTCTGACTGGCAACAAAACGCGCTGGATTTTCTGTACCAAAGATTTCGTACTCCCCGGACAGAAAGAAGCTGTGAAAATACTTGATTTTCAGTTTAGTGCGGATGAAAAGAAAGTGATGGTGATGAGCGAACGGGAAAATATTTACCGTCACTCCTTTGCTGCCAGCTATTCGGTTTTTGATATTGCTGCAAAGAAACTTCAGGCCGTTTCGGATGGCGGAAAACAGGAATTGGCAACCCTATCCCCGGATGGGTCCAAAGTAGCATTTGTACGCGGGAATAACTTATTTGTCAAGGACTTACAAACCAATCAGGAAAAACAAATCACCCAGGATGGGGCACTCAATTCCATCATCAACGGAAAATGTGACTGGGTCTATGAAGAAGAATTTAGCTTTGCAAAAGCCTTCGACTGGTCTCCGGATGGTACTAAAATCGCTTTTTACCGCTTCGATGAAAGCAAAGTGAAGGAATTCTCAATGACCAAATACGGAAAGCTCTATCCTGAGGAATACAAATTTAAATATCCGAAAGCCGGAGAAGATAATTCGCTCGTAACAATTCATGTTTATGACATCATGGATGGCTCCAAAAAATCCATGGATATCGGAACCGAGACTGATCAATATATTCCGCGAATTAAATGGACCAATACGCCAAATTTACTCTGCATTTTCAGGATGAACCGCCTGCAAAACAAGCTGGAGTATCTTTTTACAGATGCTGTAAGCGGAAAATCGAATGTAATTCTGACAGAAGAGAACAAGAAATACATCGAGATCAATGATGATCTGTACTTTTCACCGGACAATAAATTTTTCCTCTTAACCAGTGTCAAAAACGGTTTCCGCCACATTTACCTGCATGGTATGGATGGACGGCAAATCCGTCAGCTCACAGTCGGGAACTGGGAAGTGAAAGAGTTTCTGGGTTATGATGTAAAAAAGAAAGCCATTTTCTTCTATTCAAATGAAAACGGACCCCTGGGTCAGGATGCGTTTGTGATGAATCTTGACGGAACCCGCAAAAAGCGTCTGACCGGCAAAAACGGGTTTAATGCCGTTAGTTTCAGCAAGAATTTCAAATATTTCGTCAATACCTGGCAGGATATCAATACCCCGGCAGTTTATACAGTGTGTGATATCAAAGGGAAAGAACTCAGGGTTCTTGAAAATAATCAGGTGCTAAAAGACAATTTGGCTCCTTTCCGTCACCCGCCTGTTGAATTTTTCAGTTTTACCACCTCCGAAGGGGTGAGTTTGAACGGATATATGATTAAACCGGTAAATTTTGATCCGAATAAAAAATACCCTGTCTGGATGCATTTGTATGGAGGTCCGGGTTCTCAATCTGTTGTAAACCGTTGGGGAAGAAGTGATTATTTATGGTACAGAATGCTCGCTCAGAAAGGAATTATTTCTGTTTGTGTTGATAACCGGGGAACCGGCGGGCGGGGCGAACAATTTGAAAAATGCACCTATGGTCAGCTGGGAAATCTGGAAACGATTGATCAGATTGAAGCAGCAAAATACCTGGGCAAATTACCCTATGTCGATGCCGGTCGCATTGGAATCTGGGGTTGGAGCTATGGTGGTTTTATGGCAGCACATTGCATAACCCGCGGAGCTGATGTTTTTAAAGCAGCCATCGCCGTGGCGCCGGTTACCAACTGGCGATATTATGATAATATTTATACGGAGCGCTACATGGGTCTCCCGAAAGACAATGCCAAAGGTTATGACGATAATGCCCCGATGGCATATGCTAAAAACCTGAAAGGCAAGTTCTTACTTGTTCATGGTACTGCTGATGACAATGTACATTTTCAGAATTCCGTTGAATTGACATCTGCATTATTGAAAGAAAATAAGCAGTTCGACATGTTTTTCTATCCCAACAAGGATCATGGTATTTATGGAGGAACAACACGCTTAAACCTCTATCTGAAAATGACAGACTGGATTCTGGAAAACCTCTAGTTCGGGGTTTATCATTTTAAGCACCCAAAAACTGCAATTTGTATGTAGTTTTTGGGTGTTTTTTATATGGTAATAACTAAATATTACTATTTTTACAGGTTGAAGAACGTAAGAACAGAATTTATAATTTGCTTATCGCAATTAATACTTTATTGGCATGTATCAAACCCTAAAGACAGAGCTTCGGGATGGAATTTACATTTTAACCATCAACCGACCTGAAGCATTAAATGCACTTAATTTACTGGTTTACAGCGAAATAAACCAGGTTCTGGATGAAATTGAAAACAATCCGGAAGTAAAAGTACTGATTGTAACCGGCGAAGGAAAAGCTTTCGTTGCCGGTGCCGATATTGCCGAAATGTCGGGGATGAATTCAGAGGAAGCTCTTCCGTTTTCATTAACAGGACAACAAACCTTTGATCGTCTGGAGCAGATCTACATCCCGGTTATTGCCGCCGTCAATGGTTTTGCTCTTGGAGGAGGCTGTGAATTTGCCATGGCGTGCGATTTTCGGATTGCAAGCAGTAAGGCTAAATTCGGTCAGCCGGAACTCAACCTAGGATTAATCCCGGGCTATGCCGGAACACAGCGGCTTTCGCGCTTGTGCGGTATGGGAAATGCGCTCTGGCTCATCCTGACAGCCGATATGATCAACGCCGAAGAAGCACTTCGCATTGGCTTGGTACAGAAAGTAGTTGAACCTGAGCTCCTGATGGAAACGGTGATTGCCATGGCCACAAAAATTGCAGCAAACGGATCGACCGCTGCCAACAGAGCAAAACAGGTTATACGGCAAGGGTTTGATCTCTCTTTTGATGAAGCCACTGAACTCGAAGCCGATCATTTTGCCTCCCTGTTTGATGAAGAAACGAGTCAGGAAGGGATGAAAGCGTTTCTGGAGAAACGGAAACCAAACTGGTAGTTAATGTGCTGATGTGCAAATGTGCTGATGTGCTGATGTGCTAATTCAAATAATTTTCAAATTTCCAAATTGTCAAATTTCCAAATTAAACATATGATTTACGAAGAAAAACTCCGGAATGTCAGCGTAATCGGTGCCGCCGGAAAAATGGGCAGTGGTATTTTACTGCTGACAGCCCTCGAAATGGCCGATATCAGTTTAAAGGCAGAAAATAAGGATAAAGCATTTATTCTGAATGCAATCGATATTTCGCCGGAAGGTTTAAAAGGTCTGATGAACTACATGCGTGCTCAGGTTTTCAAGATGGCCGAGAAAAAGATGGTTCAGTTACGGCATATGTATGCCGACCGGGCTGATTTAATCGAAAATCTTGAGATTGTAAACCAATATGTTAATGATACACTGGCACTTATTCATCCGGG
>CAYLTH010000134.1:4418-5774 GCA_964386485.1 uncultured Bacteroidales bacterium
AAAAAAATTGGGCTCACCCTCGTTTCAGATGGCGTTGCCAATTCCGATGCAGATGTGAATACAGTATTGCTGACAGGTTTCTTCCATGCCTATGGACCTATCAATGATTACCTGTAAATCAATTGTTTAGTTAATTGTATTGAATTAAAACGAAGAAATCATGAGAAAGAAAGTATATATAGTAGCCGGATACAATACCATCTCGATGGGGACAGGTCGCAAGGAATTTAATCCCAAAAAAGAACGCCCGGGTCTGGAACATTACATTAAAGAAGCCGGACAAGCTACCTTGAAAATGATTGGTGGCGCTGCCAATGTTGATGAATGTGTGATGGGAAATTTTATTGCCTCCCGTTTTAACAGACAGGCAAATATGGCAGGGTTCTTTCCCTTTATTGATGAAGGATTGATGTATAAACCTGCTATTCGGGTTGAGGGAGCCTGTGCAACCGGGAGTCTTGCCGTTGCCAGTGGTATAAAAAGCATCCTGGCTGAAACGGCAGATGTTGTTTTGGTTGTCGGAGTCGAAGTACAAAATACAGTAAAGGCCATCTATGGTGCTGATTATCTTGCAGCTGCCGGTTGGGCTCCGGATCGCAAACATGGTCATGCCTATTTCTTTCCGGGTCAGTTCAGCGACCGTGCCGGAGCCTATTATGAAAAATATGGAAAAGAAAAAACACGTAAAGCCCTGGCCCGCTGGTTCAGCAATGCTGTAGATAACGCGCGCCTCTGCCCTACCGCCCAGGAACATCACAATACATCCAAAGATCTGAATGCACTTGGAATGATGGAACCGAATGGTAAATCCTTTGTAGATCATCTGAATGTTTTTGATTGTTCCAAAGTATCCGACGGAGCCAGTTCTGTAGCTGTTGTTTCTGAAGAAGGTCTGAAACGCTGCGGTATTCCACTGTCGGAGGCTGTTGAAATCGTCGGATTGGGCATGGCTGCTGCAGATATCACGAAAAAGCCCATTGATCCCACCGAACTCAGCACCTTTAAAGTTGCTGCAAAAAAAGCACTGGATAGTGCAGGTATTACCATTGATCAGGTAGCCACCGCAGAAGTTCATGATTGTTTTACCATTGCCGGAATTCTGGCGACTGAAGCACTCGGGCTGGCAAAACCGGGTGAAGGAACGGATTATGTACTGGCAGGAAATACAGCACGCGACGGCGTTTTCCCCATCAATACCACAGGCGGGTTAATTGGTTGGGGACACCCGACCGGAGCAACCGGTGTGCACATGGCTGTAACCCTATGGGAACAACTCACAGGCAAAGCCGGTGGAAATCAGATCAATATTCCTGCTGATAAACCCTATGGCATCAGTGTGAACATGGGTGGTGATGA
>CAYLTH010000134.1:5874-7661 GCA_964386485.1 uncultured Bacteroidales bacterium
GGCCGTGCCAAACTCGGTATGTTCGAAGGAAATCTTGAGGATGGCGAGTTGGAAATCGGACAAATCTCAGCCGGAACTAAAACCATTCAGCCAGCCGGAAAAATAATTTCGGAAATCCTGACAGAGTTTGAAGATAGTAGGAGAAATTTGTGTTAAGGTGTTAAAGTGTTAAGGTGTTAAAGTGAAATAAAAAGATGCCAAAAATTAATAGATTTGAAGACCTTAAATGTTGGCAAAGTTCTCGGGAGCTTGTGAAGATGGTATTTTTATTATGTAAAAAAGCACCGCTTTCAAAAGATTATGGTACTCAGGATCAACTTAGAAGAGCCTCTATTTCTGTCATGAATAACATAGCCGAAGGATTTGGCAGGTTTAATAAAAAAGATTTTATTAATTTTCTTAATTATTCACAAAGTTCTGCAAATGAAGTAATAAGTCTTGCTTATTGCCTTGAAGATATTGAATATATAACACCTGATCAGGCAATTGATATTCGAAAAAAGGCAGAGGAATCACGAAATCAAACTCTTGCCTTAATAAAACACATAAAAAAAACATTAACACCCTAACACCTTAACACCTTAACACCTTAACACTTTAACACTTTAACACTTTAACACTTTAACACATAAAAAAATGGAATTTAATTTCACCGAAGAGCAAATTATGATTCAGCAGAGTGCACGCGATTATGCACAGCGGGAACTTATTAAAGACGTCCTGGAGCGGGATGCAAAAGCCGAATATCCTACCCATCATGTGAAAGCCCTGGCCGAATTGGGTTTTATGGGAATGCTGGTCAGCCCGGAATGGGACGGCGGCGGAATGGATACGATTTCCTACGTATTGGCTATGGAAGAAATCTCCAAAGTAGATTCCTCAGCCTCTGTTATCATGTCGGTGAATAATTCGCTGGTTTGTTACGGAATTGAGAGTTTTGGAACTACAGAACAAAAAGAAAAATGGCTGAAGCCTCTGGCAAGGGGTGAAAAAATTGGTGCGTTTTTACTTTCTGAACCAGATGCAGGCTCTGATGCCACCTCGCAGCGCACAACCGCCATCGATATGGGTGATCATTACCTGGTAAATGGTACCAAAAACTGGATTACCAATGCCAATTCAGCCTCCACTTATCTTCTGATAGCCCAGACCAATGTCGAAAAAGGACACAAAGGCATCAATGTTTTGCTCGTCGATCGCCATGCTCCCGGCATTACGCTCGGACCCCACGAAGACAAAATGGGAATGCGGAGTTCAGACACTCATTCCGTAATGTTTAATGATGTGATCGTTCCCAAAGAAAACAGGATAGGTGAAGACGGTTTCGGGTTCAAATTTGCCATGAAAACCCTCGAAGGCGGACGTATTGGTATTGCTGCCCAGGCATTGGGAATTGCTTCCGGTGCTTACGAACGGGCTGTCCAATATGCAAAAGAACGCAAAGCTTTTGGTACAGAAATCATTAACCATCAGAGTGTTGGGTTTAAACTCGCCGAAATGCGCATGCAAATCGAAGCAGCCCGGTATTTCTGTCTGAAAGCAGCCTGGTTAAAAGACCAGCACCTGCCTTACGGTACTGCCAGCGCTATGGCCAAGTACTGGGCCGCCGAAACCGCCATGTATGTAACAACAGAGGCTGTTCAGATCCATGGAGGCTACGGGTATGTAAAAGAGTATCATGTTGAACGCCTCATGCGCGAAGCCAAACTTACCCAGATCTATGAAGGAACATCCGAAATTCAAAAGATTATCATTGCCCGCGATATCATGTCGAGTTAGTTGATAGT
>CAYLTH010000135.1:0-7650 GCA_964386485.1 uncultured Bacteroidales bacterium
TCCGGAACAAAATACCATGAATTCAGGCGGTAGCGACAGTTACCCGTTCTGGTTAGGCGGATTTCCGGCCTTGTATTTTTCGGAGCAGCATTTCAGTCCGAATTACCATCAGATCACCGATTTGGTATCAGCCTGCAATATTCCTTACTGCCGCGAAATCTCGAAAGTAGCATTAGGTACTTTGCTGCGGATTGATGAAATGCCGTCGCCGGTTCAGTATGATATCTTTAACCCCGGTACCGGAAATTCACTCATGGGAAGCTGGCTGCCCAATCCGGAAACCGATCTGGCAGGTTATTATGTCCGGGTTGGCTATACGCCCGGATCCTATCATCAAGTGTTTTCAACAACCGCTACCTCCTTCAATCTTACGGGTTTGTCGCCCGATACCCTTTATTATATCGCTGTTTCAGCCTTTAACCAGGATGGAATCGAAGGTCCGATGAAGGAATTAAGCGATCGCCCTGTACTGGTAACCATGGATCAGGGGATTCTGATTGTGGACGACAGCGAAGGCGGAATCCTGAATCCTTCTGATTCGGCTGTAGATGAATTTTACAGTGCCCTGCTGCATAACTTCACGGTAACCTCCTATGATGCGTTTATGGCGCAGGAAGTCGACCTGGCAGAGCTTGGAAAATATTCCTCCATTCTCTGGCATGTAAACAAGCAAACCGGCATTACCACGCTGAACCGCAATATCTATGAGGTGGTAAAATACCTCCGTCTGGGTGGCAATATTCTCTTCACACTCTACCAGCCACAACGGGCTATCAGTAAATTAACAACCTATCCAATAAACTGGCCACAGGGTTCGTTTATCTACGACTATTTAAACATTGATACGATAAACCATATACAAAATTCCGCGTTTAACTACGGCAGTCCGGCCACTCCCGGATACCCGCTGATCGAAGTTGATTCTTCGAAAACACCCGCTACGAACGACCATCATTTATCCTATATCGAAGCCCTTTCTCCGAACAATGATGGGAGTGTTATTTATATGTACGGCACAGCATATAACAGCAGCACAGCGCAAGGGAGCATGGCCGGACTGCCGGTTGGCGTGGAATCGAATATACCCGGTTTTAAAACCGTAACCCTGAGTTTTCCGCTTTATTACATGAATTTCGCACAGGCCCGCAATCTGGTCTGGGAAATCATGGTGAATAAATTCGGGGAAACACCCACGGGGATTAACAATATGAATCCGGATGATGCCGGGTTTAGTCTGTATCCGAATCCGGCCATGAATACAACCACCCTGAGTGTTTTCCTGGAAGCGCCTTCAACCGTGAATATCCGGATCTACAATCTTTTGGGAAATGAAGTTATGAATATCCCGGCCGGTCTTCAGGCAGCCGGTTCCTATTCCAAAACCATCAGCCTGGCTCGTTTTTCTCCCGGCGTTTATTTCATCCGCACCGAGATCAACGGCAATATCCAGACCAGGCGATTAATCCATAATTAAAACGTTTGTCGGGTTGAATTGTGTTAAGGTGTTAAGGTGTTAAGGTGTTAAGGTGTTAAGGTGTTAAGGTTGGTACGCTGGTAGACTGGTATGCTGGTAGATTTTCGCATTTGGCAGCGTATCAGGGAAATGCTTTGATAAAATGACCATTGGCCCGTTGAACTCCTTTTTATTTGTCCACAGATTCCCTCAGATGATAACACAGATGTTCTTGAACAATCGGTAGACTGGTAAGCTTATTCTGGATTCAAAAGGTACCCTTAGGTATTAAATATCGGTAGAAGGAAAAGATCCAGTGATTTCCCTTGTCCCGTTGGGATAAAATATAATTTTCGATCAAGGGACTCAATTTTAAATTTGGGGATTTCTTCTTCATGAATCTTCATGAATCTTCGCATATCTCAGTGTAACAATAAGAAAGTCAAGCAATTGACAGTTTTTTAGCGGAATCATGTTTTATTTTCTAACACGAAGAATCACGAAGATAAAAGAAGATTCACGAAGAAATCGGCTGTCATTCAAGGTCTTACAAACAGAAAATTAGTTAACGATTACCCAATTACCAGCTACTTTCCGCGAGTTTTTTTCACAGACATGAACGGGTGACGTAGCCAGGCAGGTTTTCGGATTGTTTTTTTAAATTTACTTTTTTATTTTAATAATCTTATTCGATTGGATCACTTTATCTTCCTGGCTAATACGGTAATAATACATTCCTTCGGGTAAAAATGAAAGACTGATTATAGAAGGAGAGGATATTTTTTGCGAAAATACCAGACGGGCATCTTCACTATAGAGCTCGAATTCAACTGTATTGTTATTGGCAGGTTCAATGGTAATTTCATCCATAAATGGATTTGGATATGGCGGTTTTGATATCGGAACATCAACCAAATGATCAGTGCCTGTAAATAAACCATCCTGATTTAATTTAAACACAACAAGATTGGTAATAAACGGGGGAGATGTAGTAAATGTCAGACCATGAATTAAAATTCCCCCATCACTGCATTTTAGTATTTCAGTAGCATAGTAATCAGGAAGGTTGACCGGATAAAAACGTTGCCAGATTATGTTAAGTGATGTGTCAATTTTTAACACAATGAGGGTTGTTTGTAAATTTCCAACGACAGATTTGGTAATTGTTCCTGCAACAATATAGGATTGTTCAGAACTCCTTATAATACTGGTCCGGAATGCCGGAATCTCAAGTGAATCAGGATAACCAATAACTAAACTATCCGTTATTACAGAATTTGACTGTTTTTGAATGGTTAACTGGGTATCTGTTGTTGAGAAAAGAGGCCTATGTTGCCCGCAAATTATTAATCGACTGGAACTTAAGAGATTAAAATTTACAGGATTATCAAGTTCAGGATTAAACTGTGTGATTTGCTGAACTGTATAATTTTGATCAAGCATTAATAATTGAACATTGGAATTAAAAGCAAAGCAGGAACCTATAATATAGACAGTGCTGTCAAAAGGTGAAATATCAATGTCAGTAAAATGATTTGGCCAGTTATCGTGATTAATATAGCCTTGATATTCAATATCACCATTCATTTTATAGCGACAAATAAAAATATCATCATCTTGGGAACTAACAGAGTAGGCAGTTGCTGCGGTCAGGAATCGATTACCTGACAGAGGAAGCGCCTTAAGATCTTCGAGGTATAAGTAGTCGGACGAAAGAAGGGTCTTTTTCTCAAAATCAATGGTCAAATCGGGTTTAAGCCGAACAAACCAAAAATACAGGAAAGTAGAGAGATACGGATTGTCAGTATTTTCCATTAAAGTACCGGTCAGATTGTAGGAGAGATCCGGATTCTGACAGATGCTCATAAACCTGCAATTGGTATCCGGTTTGCCAAAAAGATAACTGGATGTATCTCCGTTTCCCGAAATTCGCATAATAACACCATAGATTGAATCAAAGTCGACCCTTTTGTAACCAGCGAATAGAAAGTCGCCCTGGCTGTTTTCAATGCCAGTATTGACAAAATCGACATTATTTGATTGAAAATGTTTGAAAAAGCTGGGTTGGGCCTCTGCGAATGCAGGCAAGAATAGAAGCAAAAGGAATCGGGAAAGTCTCATAATATAAATTATCAGGAACAAAAGAATTGCAAATTTTTTAATCCGACCTTTACCTAAGGGTTTGTTATTCGTTTTGAAAATGCATTACAAAATCAAATACAACAAACAAAGTTACTATTAATTCGATACAAAAATCCCCGCCTCAGAGCATAAACTCCGGACGGGGATTTTTAATCTGAAAATGCAATCAGCACATCAGCACATCAGCACATCAGCACATTTGCACATTATCGTATGATTTCCATCCGTTTAACAATGCTTTCTGTGCCATTAATTACATATCTGCAAACATACGTTCCCGCAGGGATTTCTCCGGCATCAAAGGTAAAGCTGTAGTTTCCTGCAGTATAATTTCCTTTGGCGATCGTCTGAATTTTGTCGCCTAACAAATTATAAACATCAATCTGGATGTGATCATCCTTGATCAGCGCTACTTCAATATTGCTGCTTGTAGCGAATGGATTGGGATAGATTTTCAACTGATTTTCGGTCAGGAGTTCCAGGGTGGTATTCGATCCGTTTTCCGGTTCAATACGCGGAGGAGCACTTCCGAATTCATCAACGCCCATATCGGGGGCCGACGGATTACGGGAATCCCAATCGATATCAAATGCAGTACTGAACATCGGAGTTCCTTTATTATCGATACCTGCATTAGAAAGGGGTACAAGGTGCAGATCAACAGGAGAAACAAATACAGGAGCTACATTGATACTGTTGGCATCCTGAGCTGTGAACATTTTCCATGCGGAGAACGTATTGAAATTGGAACTTCCCCACATTCCCAGCGAGGCTGAGGCAGTATACAGGTCATTATAATTGCTTGTCCAAAAGGATGAAGAATTGATATTGATCGCATAATGCTTGGCAATCGCGTTGGAAATACGGGTATTTGCCAATATATTGTTGTAAATATTAACCACCCCGTTCCCGATTCTGTAGAAAGCAGAGGTCGAGTAACCTATTGTTGTAACACCACTCAGAAGCACGGTATTGTGGTAGAAATTGGCTCCGATCCCAATACTCTGATCAAACAAGCCATATACCCTGGGTTTGGTTGAAATACCGGCTGTTATCGCTACCTGATTGTTGTAAATCTGGTTTGGAGTTGTAAGGCCGGTAGCCACATTGGCTATCCCATAGAATGTAGGAGTGAGATTTTGCTGTGTTGCCGTAATATTCACAATACGATTGCTGAAAGCATTTCCCTTTTTTAGCTGAATACCTTTGAAAATCGGACTTCCTGTGGATTTCGTGAATACAAATTCAGCAATGTGGTTTTCAGTCATGTCGACAGTACTTGTACTGACTGAATTGATTGCCATCAATGTTCCTGTTCCTCCGGAACTGATTGTTGTCGGAACTCCGGGATATCCGTTGAAATGGTTGGAATTGACATAGGCAGGTCCGTCAAGTACTTCAATTCCTGTGAAATTAAGTATTCCGGGATTGGAGAATACCATATTGCCAAGGTGATTTCCACTGACACTGATTGCTCCTGCATTGACCGAGATCAGTTTTACGTTTCCTGCACCCGAACAATTCCATGGAGAACCCATCATCCACATACTGGTTCCTCCGAAATTATTACTGGCAATTAAATTATTTAACGAGGAGCTTCCCGGAGTAAAGCTGATAAAGGTTTTTGAAGCATCAGCATGCGTTGTTGGAGCGAAGTAGAAAGAATTCGTGGTAAATGACCAATCACTTCCATTGCCGGACGAAGTTACCGAAACACCCGACTGATCGAAATTGGTGAAGCGGTTAAACTGGAACAGGTTCCCTTTGTTTTTTGCTGACGGACTACCTGAAGAATACACCTGATTAGCCGGGAATACAGCACTTTCAGCGCATTTGTCAAAAGTATTTCCGTAAAAAACATTATCGGAGTTTCCGTCTGCAGCGGTGCTGGTTCCGAGAACAACTACACCTGATGAAAGGTTAGAATTTGAACCTTCGAAGGCACAGGAACGAATTTGATTATGGGTAGCTCCATTCATAAACGACATCACCGGTTGTGCCGGATCTGTATTTTTAAGGTGAAGATACATACTGTAATATCCACCGTTGCCACCATCAACTGTTACATAATCGGCTCCGTTGAACCGGATCATAGCCTGGGGTACATTTCCGGTCAGGTATCGGTCGGTAAGAGCGTCTGGTCTGATAAGCAGGACTGCGGAAGGATCCGGATTACTGGTGTTAATTTCATTCAGGGCAATGGTTCCGGGTTCGGTAATATCACTGATAATAAGTGCTGTAAGTTGTTCACAGATCCCGTTTGAATTGATAAAATCAAATAATCCGTCCTCACCTGTAAGCGTAGCGAAATCTCCACCGGTGCCTACTGTCACAGTCCCGGTCAGGTATGGTTCGTAAGTGATATTAAATGAGCAGGTGGAGGTGTTTCCGTGTTCATCTGTAGCAGAATAGGTTATGGCAGTAGTTCCGACAGGGAAGATGCCACCTGAAGGGATACCACTGATCAGTTCGCTGCGGTTTTCAGGGGTAAAGGAAATACATTCATTAAAGGCCGACCAATGCTGGCTGTTTCTTCCGGGCACTGCCAGTGCAATGGTACCGTCATGACTCAATCCCATTGTTTTTACATGGTAGGAGCTTTGAACAGGGTCCGATTGTTCGGTGATAATCCTGATTTCGTTCGTTCCTTCATACAATGCCAGCTGCATTCTGACCTGTGGAAATGTATAATATTCAAAACCACTCCAGTATACAACAAAAATGCGATTGGGTGCTGTGCCAAATACTTTGTAGCTGGTAGTGGCTACCCAGTCTGTCCAGCCCACAGCAATAGAATTCTGGAAATTGTAATTGGGGATCAATTGTCCCTGACAACATCCCTGACCAACGCCCGGTGGGGTATCAAACGATACAAAACCATTGGTGCTGACATAAACCGATGATTTCAGATCTCCGTAAAATTCAAAACCAAAAGGCAGGGTGTACGGCCCAAATAGACAATCATCGCATTCTCCAATCGGGCTTGCACCGCTCATGTCGAAGGAAGAATATTCGCAGGTATTTATCTGATAATCGTGTTCTTGTCCGCCACAGTTGTCCTGATAAGTCGGGATAGGATAGGTGATTTCCGGCTGACAATGAAAGGTCAGGTTTCCCGGAGAAATTAATACTGGAGGGCTAACATCTGATACAATTACATCAAATGAACAGGTGGTTGTTTGTCCAAAAGCATCTGAATAATGAAATGTATTGGTCGTGGTTCCGACAGGGAAAATACTGCCGGATGGCAATCCTGCAATCATTTCAAAGCCTGAACAGTCAAATTCAACAACATAGCGAAGTAAAATTGAAGCCGGAAGATCATTCCAGAAACCATTTGTATAAACCTGTGTATAATCTTCATTTCCCTGATTATTCGGTTCGTAAGATGCCCAGTTTGTATAGGTTACCGGGTCTCCGTTCATCCAGTAAAAACTGCCTTCTGTGATCTGGTCTGTTAATCCAATCCAGACAGTACCGCCGATCTGAGCAGCCTCAGCGATAAAAATATTTTCTGCTGCATCCTGAATGGATGCAAGGTGACCACCTAAATTTACAGCAGCTGCCTGAGCGGTATGCCAATCCACTGTGTTGTTTGACAGGAAATACCGGTGGTTGTTATGCACTCCGAGAGCGGTATAACCAGGTATGGCTATCGGTGTCGGACATGGACATGAAGTTGTAAAAACGGGTGCCGGGTAGGTAACTTCGGCGCCGCAGATCCCGATGCTGTTGTTGGCAAGGATGTTTCCTGAACAGTTTAATGTCGGGGGAGCGCATAAATCCGGGTTTTGCCCGTTTACATGGAACGCTGAAAACCAAACAGCGAAAACCACAGCAAGGATTCGTGTAACTGGGTAAAATGATTTCATAAAGGATTGATGATTAGGTGATTTTAATATTATTTAGAACAATTCTAAACAAACATACGACATCAATCCAGCTTTCAGAATAAATTAACCTTCCAATAACAAAAAAAACTCCGGAATTGAGAATCTCTTCCCAAATCCGGAGTCCTTAAATTATTTTGAAATTAGAAAAGTGTATCAGCACAT
>CAYLTH010000136.1:0-7539 GCA_964386485.1 uncultured Bacteroidales bacterium
AAAGGAGCAGAGGGCTTACATATCGGTTTTTTACACCCCAAATCAACATTTGGTGTGCTGACCGAATTTTGTCAGGATAAAAACAAGTAAAATGATTTATTCACATTCACTAAGCATCTTATTATGTCATTTGATAAAAAAATAAAAGAACTGCTTGAAAAAAGAGCAGAAGCAAAACTGGGTGGCGGACAAAAAAGAATCGATGCCCAGCATAAAAAAGGCAAATTAACTGCCCGCGAACGCATCGATTTACTTCTGGATGATGGTAGTTTTGAAGAGTTTGATATGTTTGTAACCCATACCTGTACAGATTTTGGTTTAGACAAAGAGCATTACATGGGTGATGGCGTTGTTACCGGATATGGAACAATTGATGGTCGGCTTGTGTATGTTTTTTCACAGGATTTCACTGTTTTCGGAGGTTCGCTTTCCGAAGCCTATGCCATGAAAATCTGCAAAGTACTCGATAAAGCCATGAAAGTCGGAGCTCCGGTAATCGGAATCAATGACAGTGGCGGAGCCCGTATTCAGGAAGGGGTAAAAAGCCTGGGTGGTTATGCCGAAATTTTCCAGCGCAATATTATGGCATCTGGTGTCATTCCTCAGATTTCCGCTATTTTCGGACCCTGTGCAGGTGGAGCAGTTTATTCGCCGGCATTAACAGATTTCACCCTCATGACCAAAGAAAACAGCTATATGTTTGTGACCGGTCCGAAGGTTGTAAAAACAGTTACGGGAGAAGTTGTTACCGATCAGGAACTCGGTGGTGCTACTGTTCATGGAACAAAATCAGGGGTTACGCATTTTATTGCTGAAGATGAACAGGAAGGGATTCTGCTCATCCGGAAACTGATTAGTTATCTTCCGCAGAATAACCTGGAAGATCCTCCTTATGTTCCCTGTAATGACCCGATCGACCGTCTGGAAGATGATTTGAACAGCATTATCCCGGAAAACCCGAATAAACCCTATGATGTAAAAGATGTTATTCATGCAGTGGTTGATTTCAGTGAGTTTCTGGAAGTGATGCGTTTTTATGCCCCCAATATTGTTGTGGGATTTGCCCGGTTTAACGGGATTTCAGTTGGTATTGTTGCCAATCAGCCCAATTACCTCGCGGGTGTTCTGGATATTAATGCCTCCCGTAAAGCAGCCCGCTTCGTGCGTTTCTGTGATGCATTTAATATTCCTGTTGTAACCTTTGTTGATGTACCAGGATTCTTACCGGGTACAGCACAGGAATATGGCGGAATTATCCTGCATGGTGCCAAACTCCTCTTCGCCTACGGTGAAGCTACCGTTCCGAAAGTGACCATCGTTCTGCGTAAAGCCTATGGCGGAGCTTATGATGTAATGAGCTCAAAACACCTCAGAGGTGATATCAATTATGCATGGCCAACCGCCGAAATCGCTGTGATGGGACCAAAAGGAGCAATTGAAGTGCTCTTCCAGAAAAAACTGGCTGCCATTGAAGATGAAAAAGAACGGGAAGAGTATGTCCGCCAGCATGAAGAAGATTATAAGGAAAAGTTTGCCAATCCTTACAATGCAGCCAGGTATGGTTATATTGATGATGTGATTGAGCCCCGGAATACACGTTTCCGCATTATCAGAGCCTTACAATCCCTTTCTACAAAGAAAGATTCCAATCCTCCAAAGAAACATTCCAATATACCTTTATAGTCGTTTTAATACTCTATTGTGCTTCCTAAACTCAGATACTTACTATGCGAAAATTTAAATTCAATATCCAGGGAAATCAATTCGAAATTGAGGTAATCAGCATTGAGGAAAATATTGCCGAAATGCTTGTAAATGGACAAACAATACATGTTGAAGTGGATAAAACACTTCCGCAGACCAAAACACCACGATTGATGCGGACGCCTGCGATCCCGTCAACAGACAGTTCGCCGTCCAGTCAGAAAACCAACCCTCCTGGTGGGCCAAAAGGTTCGGGTACAATTAAGTCCCCATTGCCTGGTACCATCATTGCAATACATGTTCGTCAGGGTGATGCCGTCAGAATTGGACAAAAACTGTTAACCCTCGAAGCCATGAAAATGGAAAACGATATTAAGTCGGATAAAGAAGGAACAGTCTCCAATATTAAGGTTAACCAGGGAGATAATGTTATGGAAGGCGATATTCTGATTACAATATCTTAAACTTCGATACTGAGTTGTACCAGTCCGATCCGGATTTCATTGACTTCCAGGATGGTAAAAACGAATGAACCGACTATAATCTCATCATTATGGCTCGGAATACTTTCATGATGATAAATAATCAAACCGGCCAGGGTCTCATAATCCTCTGATTCTGGCAGTCCGAGTTTGTATTTTTCATTCAGATAATCAATCTCCAGACGGCCTGCAAAAATGTAAGTATTCCGGCCTGTCTGCCGTTCAATAAGATTATCCAGATCAAACTCATCGCGGATTTCACCGAAAATCTCCTCGATAATATCTTCCATGGTAACCATACCGGAAGTTCCGCCAAATTCATCCACTACAAGGGCAACACTCTTTCTTTGTTCGATGAGTAAAGTAAGCGCTGTATTGGCTGCCATGCTTTCCGGGACAATTAATATGGGTTTCAGGATCTCCTGTATTGTTGCCGGGTTTTTAAACAGGTCGAAGGAATGAACATATCCGCAGATATCATCGATGCTTTCCTTGTAAATAAGAATTTTTGAGTGACCTGTCTGTATCATCGTATTTCTCACAACATCGGGGTCTTCGGTATCCTCCAGGGCTTTTATCTCGGTTCGGGGAACCATGCATTCACGGATCTTGATGTTCTTGAAATCAATGGCATTCTGAAACATCTGAATCTCGGAATTGATTTCACTTTCCTCCTCACGGTCACGTGAAAACTCCCGGATATACTGATCAAGATCAACAGTGGTAAACCCCAGATCCGTTCCACTCAATTCTGTGCGGATGATCCGTTTGAGCAGAAATTCCGACATCTTGGTAAAAAGCAGAATGAACGGATAGAAAAAATAAAAGAAAAACCATGCCGGGATAGCGAGAACATTCAACACCAGATTGGGATTGATCCGGAATAGCGACTTGGGAATAAATTCAGCCGTAATCAAAACAATAAAAGTCGAGATCAGGGTTTGAAAAACGAGAATCCACCAGGGGCCATTCATAAAGCCCGGAAGAATGGCCATGAGTGCCGGATCAAGTATCCGGGCAATTTCGATCCCATAAATAATGAGGGTGATATTGTTTCCCAGCAACATGGCTGCAATGAAAAGGGAGGGAAACCGGTTCAGATCCGATAATATACGACCTGCCAGCAGCCCTTTGTTTTTATCGACTTCGAATTTTAATTTATTGGCACTGATAAAGGCAATTTCCAGCCCGGCAAAAAGGGCAGAAAACAACAATGAAAAAATAATAATGGAAAAACTAGTCAAGATGTATGGTTTGGGTACAAAATTAAGAAAATTCCGGCATGAACTACTGATCGTTATTGACGGCTATCGATCCGGTCGGACGTTTGATTGTCCAGTTATTGAATTGCTGATCCGACTCAAAACCCTGTCCGAATAACACTTTGTCTTTGGTCGTTATCCTGACAAATTCATTCGAAAAAATCCGTTTGGAACGTTCGTCCCAGCTTAACTTTTCGGTCTGAAGACTTTCGCTCTTTTCAACACTTTTTACAACCACATCATTGCGTGCTTCCATGAGTTTTTTGTTCTCGTAAATGATAGCATATTTGGCTGTCAGCGTTGATTTTACAACCATGCCGGGATCATAAAAAATGACCTCAATACCTTCCGGAAAAACCATCGTATTTTCTTTTCCGGTGTATCGTTTATAAACCGGTCCTTTGAGCCAGATCTGCACATTCCCCGAATCACTGTAAATGACTTCAATATCTTTGGCTGTCTCAACAGGAAGGGTATCTGAAATCACAACATTGTTGATGGTTTCAATATCGTTGGTACAGGATGAGACCAAAAACAGACAAAACAGAACACTGAATAAAAATCCACAATTAAACTTATTCATCGTTTTTCTGTGTTTATGATCTGTTGAGCATTTTTCAATATTTTAATCTTTTGCCCGGACTTTGGTTTTCTCCATAATCCAGCAGTCTTTAATATCATAAACGTCTCCGGGTTTCAGACCATTCATGCTTAAAAACTTCAAGGTCGGGTAGTTCTTTTTACATTCTTCCAATATTTTTGAGGCCTCTTCTTTCAGAGAAGGGTCTGCTTTGACAGCCAGCTCGAGTTTATCACTGGCAGCCCAGTAAACAGAAGCTCTGTCAAGATCATTTAAACCACATTCACTGATTGTAGAAAGATACAGGTCTGCCATTACGATATACGCCTGACCTGCAGTACTGTCGAGTTCAAGGGCTTTGAGCAGCATAGTTCGTCCTCGTGGCATGGCATCGTAATAGCGATGGAGGTTACCGAACAATATATACGCCTTTACGGCAGTAGCTTTGTTGGTCGATTTTATAGCTTCCGAAAGATGTTGATACGCTGGTTTGATTTTTCCCATAGAGATTAAAAAATCGGCATAGTCAAGGGCAGCCTCCGGGCTTTTATTTAAGGTGAAAAGGCGTTTAGCTATTTTATAAATTACCTGAGAACTGTTGCAACGCTTCGACATCATGGATTCCAGCATATTACGGAGCGTCTCCGAATTATTGCTATCGGCCTGATAAGCGGCATCATACTCTTTTTCAAGCATATCACAGTGAGTCAGCCGGTTCAAATAATCTCCGGCAGTCTGATACACTTTTTTGTAGGTATACTCTTCCTCAGGATTAAACTGCCTGACTTCAGAAAATAGTTGTCCTATTTTGTCATAAGCCTGATAGGCAGTGGCGATATCAGCCTTTCCTTTTTGAACGAGTTCAACAATAGAACTCATATAATGGATCAAAACCGGCGGTCTCGACTTATAACCTTCCAGCTCGACAGACCGCGCAAGTATACGATAGGCTTCTTCTGCTTTAAAGGGATCGAGAAGATAAAGTCTGACCCCTTTTCTTCCCAAAACAAAGCCTTCATTACCATAATACCTGATACGAAGATCATAGAAAATCATCAGACTGTCGACCAGAACACGCTTGCGCAGCGGATTGGATTCAAAGACAATCAGACTGTCAAAAACAGTCTGCCCGTCAATGTATATTTTTTCAGAATAGTCGGGGCAGTTTTTGATTAAATACTGAAGATTCGTATAAGCTCTCTGGTAGTAATTCCGGGGTAAATTGTAATTGAGCCCCATTAAGTTAAGTCGACAGCTAACTGTATCTTTCGCTTTTGCTGTTTCGTTTTGTGAAAAGAGAAAGGTATATCCGAATGCGGTAAAAAGAAGGAGTAAAAAAAATCTTTTCATAGGTATAATTATTCGAATCTGCGGCGGATAAACCAGCGCTCAAAAATGGAAACACCCAATGTAAGCCTGAAAAAGTTGTCCTGAATCAAGCTGGAAGATGTTGTTCCTCTTTGACCAACTTCAATGCCGAGATTGACCGTTGACCTTATTTTACTGAACGGAAATCCGATGCCTGCAGAGACAGCAAATTCAGACAACTGTTTATCGTGAAGTTCAAGATAAGTTTTCCCATATCTGACTCCGGCACGGTAAGTCATCTTTTTGGTATAAGATCCGACACCGGTAATATTGGGAGTGTACTCGCCCCCGAGGGCTATACTGTAACTGTTCTTTAACGAATCTTTTGTGCCAAAATAAGAGTATTTCTCCCATTCCTGAAATCGGTAGTCGAGGCCAACCAGCCATTTATCCTTTTTCCCAAGTGTAAAACCAAGTCCGTACGACATGGGCAGAAATACGTTTCCTTTTAGCTCAGGGATATAGCTGATGGTATCCTTAGGGTAATCAATGCCGGTACTTCCGCTAACATAAGTCTCCTCCAGTATTTTATCTTTCGCGCTGATGTTCGTACCATTGCTGAATACAAGCCCGGTAACAAGATTCAGGTCTTTCCCGATTTTTTGCTGGTATTGCAGGCCAAAGTCAAGTTTGAGATCTCCGTAATTGGTGGCGTTGATGACCCTGAAATTACGCATATAGGCAGAATCCGGAAAAACGAGGGCTCTGGTTCTGTTATTGCTGCCAAATAAATAGGAGATATTGAATCCGATACTTAGTTTTTTATTCAATAGAAAAGCATTTCCAAAATAAAAGCTGTTTATTCCTCCTTCACCTGTAAAGGTTTTCTCGATGCTCCCGATTACAGGGTCAACCTGTTTGTCGACTATCGAATATTCGCCTTCGCTGAAAGGCATCAGCCCAACACTCGACTTCCACCAGTTGGTTATTGGAAATCCGAATAGCAAATGCGACAAACTTGTATTGTTATTTTGTTGTGAACTGAACTCGGTGCGTTGCGAAACAGTATTGCTTCGTACTCCCCCTTCAAAAATAAATGCCAAAGTATCGAAAGCCGTATAGGAGGCCGGATTCATGTTATTGATGTGGAACGGGCTTCTGTATCCGATGTTAATGCCGCCCATTGAAACGCCTGTATTACCGGATGGAACCAGTAAATCGCCGATCCCGTAACGGGAATAAGGAGAGCTTTGTGCAGCGGCTTCAGAAGCAATTAAGCAATAAAAAGCAAGAAGAAAAATAAGGAGTTTAAATCTCGGCATGGTGGTCTAGTATTTCATTCAGCCCTGATAAAACAATATTCAGGGCTACAAAGATGTCACTTTTTAGCTGTTTCTCAAAATAACCGGCATCCCCGCCACTCAGAATTACTTTGAGAGAAGGGAAATTCTGGCGAAATTTCTCAATCATACCCTGTACTTCCGCAACAACACCGTTCATGACACCCGACAATATTGCTTCTTCTGTACTGGCTCCGATCAGAAAATCAACCGGAGATTCCTGTATCAACGGCAATTGGTCTGTTAAAGTGTACAGCGATTTAAATCTCATCTTAATTCCGGGTGCAATTCCGCCTCCGGAATATTGCCTGTCGTAGGTAATAAAATCATAGGTAATGCAGGTCCCGGCATTGATCACCAGAATGTCGTGATCCGGAAAGATTGCGGCTGCACCAATAACGCCGGCAAGCCGGTCGGTACCCAGTGATTCCGGGGTTTTGTAATTGTTAATCAGCGGGACCGAGGTGTGTTGATCCAGGATGGTAAATGGATATCGCTCGAAAAGCTCGCTCATGATTTCCATCGGTATTTCCCGGACAGAGGACAAAATTGCTGCCTCTACCGGTCGTTTACTGATGATGTATTCAAGCAATTCGGTATATTGATTTCCTTCAAAAATCCGGAGTTCATGAAGGTATTTCCCTTCAAAAATACCGGTTTTTATGCGTGTATTACCAATGTCTATTGCCAGTTTTAATGCCATAACAAAGTATAATTTGCACAAAATTAAGCAATTAAATAGAAAATCGACTTCTTAAAAAACATTTTTGCAATTATAAAAAAAAGTGTAATTTTGCTCCCTCTAACGCGGTGTCGTAGCTCAGTTGGTAGAGCAACGGACTGAAAATCCGTGTGTCACTGGT
>CAYLTH010000137.1:0-7529 GCA_964386485.1 uncultured Bacteroidales bacterium
ATTCCATGGATATTTCAATTGTAATTCCCTTGTTGAATGAGGAGGAATCCCTGCCTGAGTTGGAGGCATGGATCCGGAGGGTGATGGAAGAACATCATTATTCGTATGAAGTGATTTTCGTGGATGACGGGAGTACCGACAATTCGTGGAAGGTTATACAAGCGCTTTCGAACAGCAATCCTTATGTTAAAGGTCTGAAATTCAGACGCAATTATGGCAAATCAGCCGGATTAAACCGCGGATTTGAAGCCGCATCCGGCAATGTGATTATCACCATGGATGCGGATCTCCAGGACAGTCCGGAGGAAATCCCCGACCTGTACCGCATGATTACTGAAGAAGGTTTCGATTTGGTATCTGGCTGGAAAAAGAAACGCTACGATCCGATTACCAAGACTTTACCCACGAAGTTGTTTAATTGGGCAACGCGTAAAGCCAGCGGAATTTACCTGCATGATTTCAATTGCGGATTGAAAGCGTATCGCAAGGAAGTCATTAAATGCGTCGAAATTTACGGCGAAATGCACCGCTATATCCCGGTTATTGCCAAATGGGCCGGTTTTAAAAAGATCGGTGAAAAAGTAGTGAACCATCGTGAACGGAAATTCGGGGTGACCAAATTCGGGCTCGAACGCTTCATCAACGGCTTTCTCGACCTCTTATCGATTACGTTTGTCAGTAAATTCGGGCGCAGACCCATGCATTTGTTTGGCAGTCTGGGAACCCTCCTCTTCTTTATCGGGTTTATGATTGCCGGTTATCTGGCCTGGGGCAAGTTCTTTTATGAAGAATACAAAATGACCGACCGGCCTTTGTTTTATTTCGGACTTTTAGCGATGATCCTGGGTACACAGCTGTTTTTAACCGGCTTTCTGGCCGAAATGGTATCCCGAAATTCACATGACCGGAATACCTATCTGATTGAGCAGCGTTTAGGACTGGATTAACCGCTATGTCTGAACCGAAAACCATGATCATGATTGGCTCCGCCTGGCCTTTGCGCGGGGGACTTGCAAATTTTAACGAACGGCTGGTCAAGGAATTTCAATCACAGGGCTGGAATTGCGAAATCTATACCTTCAGCCTACAATATCCTTCGATCCTGTTCCCTGGAAAATCACAATACAGTGATGAACCGGCGCCGGAAAATCTCAAAATTCACATAAATGTGAATTCAATCAATCCGTTTAACTGGATTCGCATTGGGTTGGCTGTTAAACGAAAAAAGCCGGATCTGGTCGTGATGAAATTCTGGATTCCCTTTATGGCTCCCTGCCTGGGCACGATTGCCCGGATTATCCGTTCCAATAAAAAAACAAAGGTTATTACGGTAATCGATAACATTATTCCCCATGAGAAAAGACCGGGGGATCGGTTGCTGGCCTCTTATTTCGCAAAGAGTGTTGATGGGTATATAACTATGTCTGAGAGTGTTCTGAATGATTTGACACTTTTCAATACTACCAAACCCAGGGAACTTTGCCTCCATCCGATTTATGATAATTTCGGTCCGGCCATTCCTAAACAGAAAGCATTACAGACTTTAAAACTGGATCCTGCTTTTCACTATATTTTGTTTTTTGGATTTATCCGGGATTACAAAGGCCTTGATCTGCTCCTGATGGCCATGGCGGATGATCGGATCCGTCAACTCCCTGTTAAACTCATGATTGCAGGTGAATACTATACCAATTCCGAGCCCTATCTCAAACTTATCAGCGATTTAAATCTACATGAGCGGGTTCTCGAATTCACGGATTTTATTCCGGATAGTGAGGTAAAAACATATTTTTCGGCCTGTGATGTTGTGGTACAGCCTTATAAAAGTGCCACACAAAGCGGGGTTACCCAGATTGCCTATCATTTTGAGAAACCGATAATTACGACCAATGTTGGCGGACTGGCAGAAATCGTACCGGATAATAAAGTGGGATTTGTTGTTGAGCCCGATTCCCTTTCTATTGCGGATGCCATTGTTCGGTTTTATACCGAAAACCTGGAATCGAAATTTGTACTGGGAGTACAGGAAGAAAAAGCACGCTTTAGCTGGAAAAATATGACAGACAGCATTCAACGATTAAAATGAGCGGCTATCTAAGCCTGATTTCGGATAAGTTCGTACTTTTATAGCCGCATTCCGTTTTACATAACCTGATTATGATTTTCAGAAGCAAAGCACCTTTACGTATTGGCCTGGCCGGTGGTGGTACCGATGTGGCACCCTTCTCTGACATATATGGTGGTGCCATTTTAAATGCCACAGTCAGCCTGTATGCCTATGCCACAATTATACCCCGGACGGATGGCAAAATTGTCTTCCAGGCCTTTGATAAAGGAATTACGGAAACCCATGAATCGGCTTTGGAATTATCGACCGATTCGAATCTGGAATTGCATAAAGGTGTGTATAACAGGATTGTAAAGGATTATACAGGCAAACCCCTTTCATTCGAATTAACAACATTTGTGGATGCGCCTCCGGGTTCGGGAATGGGCACATCCTCCACTCTGGTTGTTGCCATACTCGGAGCATTCACCGAATGGCTCAATCTGGCACTCGGTGATTACGACCTGGCACACCTGGCCTATGAAATCGAACGCATCGATTTAAATATGGCCGGTGGTAAACAGGATCAGTACGCTGCACTCTTTGGCGGAGTGAATTTCATGGAATTTCAGGCCAATGACAAAGTAATCGTTAATCCATTGAGAATTAAGGAGAAATATCTTCAGGAGCTTGCCTATAATTTGATCCTGTACAATACTGAAACATCACGTCTATCCTCCAAAATTATTGAAGCACAGGTTAAAAATGTGAAGGCCGGCAACGAAAAATCAATTGATGCGATGCTGAAACTCAAGGAACAAAGCCTGATGATGAAAGAAGCCATCCTGAAAGGGAAGCTCGATGAAATCGGGGAAATTCTGAATTTTGGCTGGAAATATAAAAAAGAAATGGCGGCCGGAATCACCAACCCTATGATTGAGGAGATCTACGAAACAGCTCTCAAAGCGGGTTCAAGCGGAGGGAAGGTAAGTGGTGCCGGTGGCGGAGGTTTTATGTTTTTCTATTGCCCTTCGAATACCCGTAATCAGGTAGTACAAGCCTTACAACCCTTTGGTGGAAGCGTAAAACGATATGATTTTACGACCCATGGTTTAACAACCTGGACGATTTAAAACCAAAATCAATATAAGACTTATGACATTTCTGGAACTTGTTAAGAAAAGAGCCTCCATCCGGGGATATCAAAACACTCCGGTAGAAAATGAGAAACTGGAATACATTCTCGAAGCCGGCCGTTTGGCTCCTTCTGCTGCCAATCTCCAGCCCTGGCGCTTTATTGTTATCCGGGATCAACAATTGAAAGAAGAATTATACCGCGTTTACCGGCGGGAATGGTTTATGCAGGCACCTGTCATAATTGTTCTCTGCGGAGATCATTCCGAAAGTTGGAAACGGGCTGACGGTAAAGATCATTGTGATATTGATGTGGCCATTGCAACCGATCATATGACGCTCGCCGCTGCCGAAAAAGATTTGGGCACCTGCTGGGTTTGTAATTTTGATGCCCGGCTGTGCTCAGGCATCCTTCAACTTCCTGAAAATCTTGAACCAATTGTATTATTATCAGTAGGTTATCCCGCAACCGAACTCGATCTGAGCCGGCATGTTAAACGGAAAGACATTACCGAAATTCTTCATCGTGAAGGCTTTAACCAATAAATATCCATGCAAAACATCATAGTAAACAGGATTAACGAATCCATCCTGACCAAACAGAATCTTTTAAATCAAGCCGGAATTATCCCTAAAATTCAGGAAGCAGTCGAAATCTGCATCCATGCATTTCGTGATAATCATAAAGTACTCTTCTGTGGAAACGGGGGAAGTGCAGCCGATGCCCAGCATCTTGCAGCCGAATTTTCCGGACGCTTTTATTATGACCGTGAACCACTTGATTCAGAGGCACTTCATGTAAACACTTCCTATCTTACCGCAGTTGCAAACGATTATTCCTACGATGAAGTCTATGCCCGGCTTGTAAAAGCAAAGGGAAGTCGTGGCGATGTTTTGGTGGCACTATCTACATCCGGCAATTCAGGAAATATCCTGAAAGCGCTGGAAGTGGCCCGTGATAAAGGAATGATCACCATCGGACTTACCGGAGAAACCGGAGGAAAAATGGCCGGCATGGTTGACATTTTACTCAATGTCCCGTCAAAAGACACCCCGCGAATTCAGGAATGCCACATTCTGATCGGACATATTCTCTGTGAATTGGTTGAATCCGGTCTGTTTCCTAAACCCTGATCCGGATGCAGGAATTCAACGAAGCCATTGTTCTGGCTGGCGGATTGGGAACCCGGCTTCAGGGAGTTGTTAACGACCTGCCCAAATGCATGGCGCCGGTTGCCGGTCGTCCGTTTCTTGAATATGTACTTGATTATCTGCTGACTGAAAAAATCCAACATACTATATTATCAGTAGGGTACCTGAAAGACAAAATTGTAGATCATTTCGGAATTGAATATAAAGGCATGGCGCTGGATTATGCCGTTGAATCTGTTCCCCTGGGAACCGGAGGAGCTGTAAAATTTGCCAGCAATTTTTTACACGACGATACTGCCTTTATCCTCAATGGCGATACCTTTTTTGAGGTTTCTTTATCCGGTCTGAGCAAGCAGTTTGTTACAGATAAGGCAGATATTGCCCTGGTACTAAAGACAGTACCGGATGCCGGCCGGTATGGCAATGTCGTTTTAAATTCGCAAAACAGAATTACTGGTTTTCTTGAAAAAACGGCTTTAGCTAAGCCCGGACTTATTAATGGAGGCATTTACCTGATCAACCGCAAATGCCTGCGAAATGCAAACCTTCCGGAAAAATTTTCTCTGGAAAAAGATTTTTTTGAAAAGTATCTCGAAACCCTTTATCTGACAGGTTTTGAAAGCAATGCATTTTTTATTGACATAGGCATTCCCGAAGATTATGATAAAGCTCAGCGACTTTTTTCAACAACTTAAGCCAGATTCCGGCTGGACCCTCTTTTTAGACCGGGATGGCGTGATTAACCGTCGGCTTGTGGATGACTATGTAAAGTGTTGGGACGATTTTGAATTTCTTCCACATGTTCTGGATAGCCTGGTTCACTTCAATAAGATTTTTAAACACATTTTCGTGGTTACAAACCAGCAGGGAATCGGAAAAGGCCTGATGACAACAAAAACCCTGGATGAAATTCACAATAACATGATCCATGAAATAACTGCAGCCGGAGGGCGAATTGATCATGTTTTTTATTGTCCTGATCTTAGTAACAGCAACAGTATCAATCGGAAACCCAATATCGGAATGGGACTGAAAGCAAAAAAAATGTTTCCGGATATTAAATTCCGAGAAGCCGTAATGATCGGCGACAGCCTGTCGGATATGCAATTCGGCAGAAGACTGGGAATGAAAACTGTTTTAATACCCGACACCCCGGCAATCGTAAATAAATATCCAAAAGTGATCGATTTCAGTTACCCGGACATGAAGGAATTTTCGGTCAACCTTCCCATTACCACCCTCTAATACCTGCCTATGACGCCTGCTTTTATTTTCTCCTGTTTTCTGGCTTATACACTTCTGCTCTTCTTTGTTACGTGGCTAACTTCCCGGAAAGCAACGAATGAAACCTACTTTATCGGAAACAAGGCTTCCCCCTGGTATGTAGTTGCCTATGGCATGATCGGGGCCTCGCTTTCAGGTGTTACTTTTATGTCGGTTCCCGGTTGGGTTGGTCAAACTCAGTTCAGTTACATGATGGTAGTATTGGGTTATCTGGTCGGGTACACCGTTATTGCGACCATATTATTACCACTCTATTACAGGCTCAACCTGACCTCAATATATTCTTATCTGGAACAACGTTTCGGATTCTGGTCGTATAAAACCGGGGCATTCTTCTTTCTTTTATCACGGACAATCGGGGCTTCATTCCGAATGTTTCTGGTTATCAATGTATTGCAAATTTTCGTATTTGATGCCTGGGGCGTTCCCTTTGGTGTGAGTGTCGGAATATTTATTCTGCTTATCATACTATACACATTGAAAGGCGGGATAAAAACAATTGTCTGGACCGATACCCTGCAAACCACCTTTATGCTGGTGTCGGTAATTCTTACGGTTTATCTTATCAGCAAAGAAATGGGTGTAGGAATTACCGGATTGTTCTCCAAAGTTGTGGATAGCGGATACACGAAAATGTTGGTCTGGGATTGGGCTGATAAACGGTTCTTCGTGAAACAATTCATCAGTGGAGCATTTATTGCCATCGTTATGACGGGTCTTGATCAGGAAATGATGCAAAAAAACCTGAGTTGCCGGAATGTGAAAGAAGCTAAATGGAACATGTTCAGTTTCAGCTTTGTACTGGTTTTTGTGAACCTGTTATTTTTATTCATGGGGGCAATTCTTTATCTCTATGCTGCACAGATTAACATGGAAATCCCGGCCCGGTCTGATGATTTGTTCCCGATCATCAGTCTGCAATATCTGGGGCCTATTTCAGGATTGGTATTTATGATCGGCTTGATTTCTGCCGCCTACCCCAGTGCTGACGGAGCATTAACATCACTGACAACATCCTTCTCAATCGACTTTCTCAACCTGAATAAGCGATTGAATCTCAACGAGAAGGAAAAGCGCAATATCCGGTATAAGGTACACATCAGTTTTGCGGTTTTGTTATTATTCGTAATCATTTTATTCCGTTCGATCAACGACAGAGCTGTGATTGACAAACTCTTTACAGTGGCGGGTTATACCTATGGGCCTTTGCTGGGCTTGTATTCATTCGGACTTTTTACGAAACGCATCGTTCAGGATAAGGTCGTTCCCATTATAGCGGTATTATCCCCAATTCTTTGCTACATTTTAAGTGAATTTTCACCGATATGGTTCAATGGCTATAAGTTTGGTTTTGAACTCCTTATAGTAAATGGCTTACTTACATTTATCGGTTTATACATCTTTTCAAAATCGCATCAGACGAGTAATTAACAGCCTGTTTATTACTTGTCAATGTTTGTTTGAACAATCACTATTTAGATATGTTTATTGTTCTATTCAAACAAATTACCCATGTACAACCCACGATTTAAAGCCCTGGAAATCACGCTGAACAGACCGCGATTTGAGTTTACTGTTCCCAAAGAAAAGATTTCGTCCTATTTTGGAGATCTGACCTTTAACACCGCTTCTCAAAAACTTTTTTTAAGTGAAGAGGCCTATGAAACATTGCAGAATGCAATTAATAAAGGTGAACGGATCGACCGAAAAATTGCTGATCAGGTAGCAACAGCCATGAAAGCCTGGGCGATGGAAAAGGGCGCTACTCATTTTACGCACTGGTTTCATCCTTTGACAGGAACTACTGCCGAAAAACACGATGCTTTTATTGGTCTTGATTCTGCCGGAAATGTGCTGGAACAATTCCATGGAAAAGAACTGGTTCAGCAGGAACCGGATGCGTCCAGTTTCC
>CAYLTH010000138.1:0-7512 GCA_964386485.1 uncultured Bacteroidales bacterium
CACCGTTTTCTGGAAGATAACCAACTGGGTGCCGGCGCAGTACTCTCCCCGCTCCGACTCGTTATTACCGGTTTGGGCGGAGGTCCCTCGATGTTTGAAGTAATGCATCTCATTGGCAAAGATGAAACACTTAAACGCATTCAAAGAGGTATTGGTAACTGGTAACTGGTAACTGGTAACTGGTAACTGGTAACTGGTAACTGGTAACTAGTAACTAGTAACTGGTTACCAGTAACTTGTAACTAATATCAAATTACCAATTACCAATTACCAATTCCCTTTATCCTTTTTCCTTTTTCCTTTTACCTTTTTACTTTTACCTTTTACCCTATGGCTATCATTTCCCTCGAAAACATGGAGTTCTTTTCCTACCACGGCTGCTTTGCCGAGGAACAGGTAATCGGAACCCGCTTTATTGTAAATCTGCATTTTGAAACAGAAACATCTGAGGCAGAACGTACGGATGATCTCAGTAAAACAATCAATTACCAGACTGTTTATCTGATGGTTAAAGCTGAGATGGAACAAAAATCAAAGCTTCTTGAACATGTTGCACGGCGCATTCTCGATAAACTCCGGGAAACATGGCCTGCCATCACAACGGCCAGGGTAAAGGTTTCCAAAATGAATCCTCCCCTGGGTGGGCAGCTTGAAAATGTGAGCGTTGAACTTTCCTTTTAATTGTAACTTTGCACGCAAATTCATTTATTATGTCGAAAAAGGAATTTAAACGGACTACCATTACTTCAGCATTGCCTTATGCAAACGGGCCTATTCATATCGGTCACCTTGCCGGGGTTTATGTTCCCGCTGATATTTATGCACGCTATCTCCGCATGAAAGGGGAGGAAGTGATCTTTATCGGAGGTTCCGATGAACATGGTGTGCCCATCACCATTAAAGCCCGTCAGGAAGGGGTGAGTCCGCAGGAAATCGTGGATAAATACCATACCATTATAAAAGAAAGTTTCGAAACATTCGGCATTACTTTCGATATCTATAGCCGGACCTCCGCGCCGGTTCACCATGAAACGGCATCTGCATTCTTTAAAAAGATGTATGAAAAGGGTGATTTTATTGAAAAGACCTCTCATCAGCTGTATGACGAAGAAACCGGTCAGTTTCTTGCCGACCGCTACGTAACCGGCACATGCCCGCATTGTGGCAATGAGAAAGCTTACGGCGATCAGTGCGAGAAGTGTGGCACCTCCCTCAATGCCCTCGATCTGATCAATCCAAAATCGGTACTCAGCGGGAATCTCCCGGTACTCAAGGAAACCCGTCACTGGTATCTGCCCCTCGACCAGTATGAACCCTGGTTACGCGAATGGATCCTTCAGGGACATAGAGATGACTGGAAAACCAATGTATACGGACAGTGCAAAAGCTGGATCGATCAGGGATTGCAGCCCAGAGCCGTTACCCGCGACCTCGACTGGGGCGTGAAAGTTCCGGTAGAGGGTGCTGATGGCAAGGTATTGTATGTCTGGTTTGATGCACCAATCGGCTATATTTCGGCTACCCGCGACTGGGCTTCACAGGAGGCTGGCCGCGACTGGGAAAAATGGTGGAAAAGCGATGAAAGCCGGCTGATTCATTTTATCGGAAAAGACAATATCGTTTTCCATTGTATCATCTTCCCGGCCATGCTGCATGCCGAAGGCAGCTATATACTTCCGGATAATGTCCCGGCCAATGAGTTTCTGAACCTCGAAGGCGATAAGATTTCTACCTCCCGCAACTGGGCGGTCTGGTTGCATGAATATCTTGAAGATTTCCCCGGAAAACAGGATGTCCTGCGGTATGTTCTGACAGCAAATGCGCCTGAAAGCAAGGACAACGACTTTACCTGGAAGGATTTTCAGGCCAGGAACAACAATGAGCTTTTAGCCATTTTCGGTAATTTCATCAACCGGACGATGGTATTGACCCACAAGTATTTTGAAGGAAAAGTTCCGGAGATTACATCGCTTACAAGCGAAGATCAACAGGTATTGGATGAAATAGCCACCTTCCCGGGTCGCATTGCACAAAGCATTGATAGTTTCAGGTTTCGCGAAGCCCTGAATGAGCTGATGAATCTGGCCCGTCTCGGGAATAAATATCTGACTGATATGGAGCCCTGGAAAGTCTACAAAACAGATCCTGCCCGGGTACAGACTATCCTGAATGTAAGCCTGCAGATCTGCGCCAACCTCGCTGTTCTGGGCGAGGCCTTCCTTCCGTTTACCGCCACACGTACGCGAAATATGCTTAATCTCAGCCTGAAAACCTGGAGTGACGGAGGAAAACCTGATCTGCTTCCGGCAGGTCATGTATTAAATCCTGCAGAATTTCTCTTCGAACGCATCGAGGATGAAGCAATGGAAGCACAGGTTGCAAAACTGCATCAGAGTAAGGAAGATCAGCGTCCTCAGAGCATTACGGTGGCTCCCGGCAAGGACAATGTCAGTTTTGATGATTTCTCCCGCATGGATATCCGCACCGGAACCATCATGGCGGCCGAAAAAGTGGCCAAAACAAAAAAACTGCTTAAGCTTACCATCGATACCGGTCTCGATACCCGAACCATCGTTTCAGGTATTGCGGAGTATTATGAGCCGGAAAACATTATCGGACAAAGGATTTGCATGCTTGTCAATCTCGAACCCCGCGAAATTAAAGGAATCCTTTCAAACGGGATGATTCTGATGGCCGAAGATCATGAAGGACGACTCACCTTTGTGGCACCGACGAGTGATTTTCATGATGGAAGCACGGTGAAGTAAGTGTGCAAATGTGCAGGTGTGCAAATGTGCAAGTGCAAATGTGCAAGTGTGCAAGTGTGCATGTGAAGGATCAATAACTTAAAATACAATAAGTATTGTTGGTCCAGATTGTATTCAAATCTAATTGAATTGGTGTGGGAATGGAATTGACCGGGAAGATGAACAGGGGATTCTTCATGGTAAGTTCTTCCGGAACAATTCCTTCAGCAGCCAGTAAACGGATCTGCTTTAAACACTGCTCATTATCCGGTGTATTAAACATGTGGGAGTACCACGAACGCAGCGGTGTATACACGGTAAGCCTGTAGCCTGCTTTGATATCGGCACTGACCACCAATCGCCCTCTGTATTCCTCCTTATTCAGTTCTTTATAGAGGTCAACTTCATCCGGACTTAGAAAAAGTGTAGGGTTTTGGGTGGAATCAATGGCTGTAGCAGTCATCCAGAGGACATTATCGGAAAGCAGGATCCCGGCAAGCAGACCAATCAGAGTAAATCGCACAAATTTGTTCCGGAACCTCCCGTCCAGGTAAACGAGCAGACGGTTGAGTACCGGAATGGCCAGCAAAAACAAGGATGACCAGATATACCCCCGGGTGAAATGCAGGGGCTGTATCGGTTTGATAAACCAATCATGATTCGAAAGCAGGAATGCCACTATAAACCAAATGATGAAGAGCCGTATCGGGGGCTGCGTGCGGAAATTTTCGAAAAAATTCATCCGGATCAGGCGATATACGACAAATAGAGCAACAAGTCCGTATGCCAGGATTATTGAAATACCGGAGAGCGTCCAGGGCAGTGTCCATTGGGTAAACAGCAGCTCATGTTCGGGATTTTGCCGGAGAAAAACCAGGTAATACGCTATATGCATCACCAGAATGCCCGTTAATCCTGCACCAAACCACAGGATCGGTTTATAGCGGGCACGGGAGATGAGGATTTCGATGCCGGTCCAGCTGAGAAGAATCAGCAATAATTCGATACCGGTAAACGGGTGGGAGGCCGACATGAGTAAAGCCGCAAAAAATGCAGCAACAAAGCGCTTTTTCAACACCTGAAGAATGCAGAAGAAAAATACCAGATGATAAAAAGCCTCGGTGGGTAATATCAGATTGCGACCCAGATTCAGAAACCACCAGCCACCACTGGGTTCGAAAAGGGATGCCCCGAAAAAGGCCGTTACCGGAGTTTGTCCGTTAATCAGGCCAAGTCCGAACCCGCTGAGTGAAAACAATCCGCCTCCCCAGCAAAACAGCAGTAGAATCAGGTAATCCCGTTTTTTCTCCAGAAAATGAAGATGTCGCAGAAGTTGGATAATCACCAAAAAAAATAGAACGGAACTTAGCATTCCGAATAGAAACAAAAGAAAAGCAGGATCCATCCCGCTGAGTTTCAAAAGTGCTCCCAATATCACGGTATGTGGCTGAAAATAAATCCGTTCACTCTGGTAATCATGCGAAAAAGGATTCGAATACATCAGATGAAAACCGCCGTCGTCCGTAAGTTCCCGGGCATTGGCCATGTAGTAGGGCGCATCATACATCAGAAACCCCGATGGAATCTTCCCGGAATCCGCATCCCCGGACATAAAATGCGAACTATAAACCAACAGAACCGGGATCGAAAGTGCCAGACTCAGGAGCAGGTATTTAATGTGTTTATTCATCCATTTTGCGATTCAGATGCAGCAAAAGTATAATCTTTCTTATGAATTTCAACATGAAGTTCAGATACCCTGACAGATAACTCATTTGGAAGAATTTTGTATATTTGTATCATACTCGCTTCAGAGTGTTAATATTATTTTATTCATGAAAATCAGGATACTCCTCTTACTGCCATTATTCTTCATTATTTTCACCACACATGCTCAGGTATTTACCAGCAGCAACCTGCCCATCGTTATTATAAATACAGATAATTCGGCTTCCATCCCGGATGAACCCGGTGTTCTGGGCAATATGAAAATCATATACCGGGGTCCGGGATTGCGAAATTATGTCGCCGATCAGGATTCATTCCAGTATTTGAATTACGATGGCCGGATTGATATCGAAATCCGCGGTTCTTATTCTCAGGTATTTCCAAAGAAAGCGTATGGTTTTACGACCCTTCTGTTCGATAATATCACCAATAACAATGTCAGTTTGCTGGGTATGCCCACCGAAAACGACTGGGTACTCAATGGTCTCAGTTCGGATCCTTCCCTGATCCGGGATTATATTTCGTATAATCTCTCCCGGCAGATTGGTCAATATGCCAGCCGGACAGCCTTTTGCGAAGTCATGGTTAACGGGGATTACAGAGGACTTTATCTCCTTCAGGAAAAAATTAAGGTAGATAAAGACCGGGTGAATATCCTTAAAATAGAACCTGGCAATAACAACCTCCCGGAGTTATCAGGCGGATACATAACCAAAACTGATAAAACAACCGGGGGTGATCCCGTTGCCTGGTATATGTCGAGCAGTATTGGGTCCAATGATAATATGTTCATACACCACTGGCCCACACCGCTTGTTGTAACTACTCAGCAGAATAATTATATAAAATCCGTTTTTCAGATTTTGCAATCAGCTTGTTCGGTTGGAAATGCTTCTATTACAAACGGTTATCCATCACTAATAGATATTCCTTCCTTTGTTGACTTTATGCTGGTCAGTGAAATTTCAAGCAATGTGGATGCCTACACCTACAGTACCTATTATCATAAAGACCGAAACGGAAAGCTTCGGGCAGGTCCGATATGGGACATGAACCTTACCTATGGGAACGACCTTTTTAGTATGGGTGTCGACAGAAGTAAACCCGATGTCTGGCAATTTTGGAACGGCAACAATGAGGGACCGAAATATTACCGGGATCTCTTTAATAATACGGCATTCAAATGTTATTTATCCAGACGATGGAATGAACTGACCCAGCCTGGTCGGCCTTTTCACCTTGCCAGTCTTGAAAGCCTTATCAATTCTACCGTTACACTGATCAGTGAAGCCGTTGTCAGAGAAAACACCCGCTGGGGAACCATCGGAAACCATCAGACATCCATAAACGCCATGAAAGGCTGGCTTAATCTCCGGATTCCATGGATGACAAGTCATCTTGGATCTTTCACGGCCTGCCAGAATGTTTACACACCTCCGCTTGTCATTTCCAGGATCAATTATCATCCTGAGATTACAGCTTCCTTTCCGTATGAGGATAAAATGGAATTCCTGGAACTTACCAATGCCGGGTCAGCCGGTATCGACCTGACCGGGATTTATTTCAATGGCACGGGTCTGGTATATCAATTTCCTGCAGGTTCAAGTCTGGCTGCCGGAACAGCCTTGTATCTGGCCAGTGATTTTGCAACGTTTCAAAGCAAATACGGACTTCAGGCTTTCGGTCAGTTTACACGGAATCTGTCGAATTCAAACCAAAGCCTGCAGCTGGCTGATGCCTTCGGAAATGAAATCGATTTCGTTCATTATTACGATGATCCTCCCTGGCCGGATGCCGATGGCAATGGGAATTTCCTGCAGTTAATCAGCGTAACCCTGGATAACAGTCTGGCTTCAAGTTGGATTGCTCTCAGTGACAACACTGTTGGTATGGAATTCCTTACCCATAATCCCCGTTTTCAGGTTTATCCCAACCCGACACAGGGAATGATCCGGATCCGGACGGACAATATAATGGAAACCCTTGATATCACCGACCTGCAGGGAAGAACCCTCCTGAACTATCGAGTAAATGAAAACGATTTTTCTGTGGATCTATCGCAATTCCCGGTTGGAATTTATTTCGTCAGGCTTACAACAGCCAACGAAATCCTGTATGAAAAAGTAGTCAGGGATTAGTACAATCTGTCGTGAATGTGACCCCACCAGGAATCGAACCTGGATTTAAAGTTTAGGAAACTTCCGTTCTATCCGTTGAACTATGGGGCCAAACGGGCTGCAAAAGTACAAAATCTGATGAAATTTTGAATCTACTTTCCTGTAAAGCTGTAAATTTGACGGAACACTTTAAACATCCTTATGAAATTTTATTTCTTCTTGATATGTATCGTGCTGGGATTCAATTCGTTCTCCCAGGTTTTTACGGGTACAGGCGGCCCGATTCCGGATGATGGAACACATGGTTACTACCCGATAACGGTCAGTGGTGTTGTACCCGCCATGATGGATACTGCATTCGGACTCGAAACCGTGTGTATAAATCTCACCCATACCTGGGATGATGATTTGGTTATCAGTTTAATAGCACCGGATGCAACAGAGTTTTTGCTCTCGGCCCGCCATGGAGGCGACGGGGATAATTATACGAATACCTGCTTCAATAATGCGTCGCCCAATCCCGTTTTTACCGGGAGTCCTCCCTTTTCGATGACATACAAACCTGATGGTGCCATGGCTTTGGTGAATAACGGTCAGGATCCCAATGGCATCTGGACACTCCATATTTATGATGTCTATCCTTTTGCCGATGCCGGAAATCTGCTCGATTGGTCACTGGAATTCGGAGATGATCCTGCTACTCCATTTCCTTTTGTATCTGCCAATTTGCCTTTGCTTTCGATTCAGACAGACGGACAACTGATCGGATCCGATGATAAGACGATGGCTCTTATGCGTCTGATCAGCAATGCACCCGGTGAGCCCAACTTTCTTTCCGATTCGGCCAATGAATATTACGGCTTTATTGGTGTTGAATTGAAAGGCCACAGTGCAAGCGGAATGCCCAAGAAAAGTTTTGC
>CAYLTH010000139.1:0-1383 GCA_964386485.1 uncultured Bacteroidales bacterium
GTAGCATTGAAAGCAGCGGGTCCGAAGTCGGGTTTCCAGTGTGGATCCTGCAGTTTCTGAGGAAGTCCTTCATATTCTCCGGCCCGGCAGGTAGCCAGATTACGGCGTTCGGGTGTAAAGGCAGCATTTTCGTAGCAATACACCGGGATATTCAGTTCGGTTCCGATTCGTTCGGCCAGTTTATGAGCCCATTTGGCAGTTTCTTCCATACTGATTCCGCTAATTGGAATAAGCGGACAAACATCGGTAGCACCAAAACGGGGATGTTCGCCTTTGTGGTTGCGCATGTCAATAATTTCGGAGGCTTTTCTGACAGCCCGGAAGGCGGCTTCAATAACGGCTTCGGGTTCGCCGACCAGCGTAACAACGGTGCGGTTTGTGGCTTTACCCGGATCTACATCAAGGAGTCTTACACCTTCAACCGTTTCGATCTGATCGGTTATTTGTTTGATAATGGCCATGTCGCGGCCTTCACTGAAATTCGGAACACATTCAATCAGTTGCTTCATAGGAGTTAAAAATTAGAGGCACAAAATTAGGAAATTTGCCGTCTCAGAAAGCGTAAATTTTACCTTTCAGGATCATGGTTTCAACTTTATTGTCGCCATAGGAATACGGCAGATATTCATAGGAAGTAATGGGTTTTGTAATGATCAGGCTGGCCTTTTTACCCGGGGCAATACTGCCGTATTCATGGCTGATTCCCATGGCATATGCGGTATTCAGCGTCATGGCATTGATGGCTTCTTCTGGCAAGAGTTTAAATTTTATACAGGCAAGGGCCAGAATAAACTGCATATTTCCGGAAGGAGATGAACCCGGGTTAAAATCACTGGCCATGGCAACCGGTAGTCCTGCCTCGATCATCTGTCGCGCAGGAGCCCAGGGCAGTCCGAGAAAGAATGCCGCACCGGGAAGGATGGTGGGCATGGTTCCCGAATTCAATAAGGCTTCAATTTCTTCATCTCCGGTATATTCCAGGTGATCTACCGAAAGCGCATTGTATTTCACACCAGCCTGAATACCACCACTGTAATCCAGTTCATTGGCGTGGATTTTGGGAACCAGTCCATATTTTGCAGCAGCTTCCAGAATTTTTTCCGTTTCGGCTACGGTAAAGAATCCTTTATCGCAGAAAACATCAACAAAATCAGCAAGTTGCTCTTCGGCCACCCGGGGAAGCATTTCGTTGATTACCAGATCAACATATTCGCTTTGCCGGCCTTTATAGTCGGCTGCAACAGCATGAGCCCCCAGAAATGTTGCCCGGATTTCGAGGGGAAACAGAGCTTTCAGTTTCCGGATAACCCGCAACATCTTCAATTCATCTTCCACACTCAGTCCGTATCCGGATTTAATCTCAACGGCAACGGTTCCCATCCG
>CAYLTH010000139.1:1483-7476 GCA_964386485.1 uncultured Bacteroidales bacterium
TCGATCCGAAGCCAGGCCTGCTCCAAAACAGGCAGTTCCTTCATTTTTTCTCCACAGGTTTTCAACAATCCGGCATCTGAACGAACTTGCAGTAACTGCTTGATATTCTTGATAATAATCATAATAACCTTGCATTTTCAACTGCGAAGGTACAAAAAGAAGGGATTAAGCCTGCAGGCAACCCACTGCCGGATGAGTGGTCTTGTATATTTATAGTGTATAAAATGCATGGAATCATGCAAATTAAAAGAAGAATTGTGTAACTTTGTGACATAAAAATTAACCAAAATCAAATCCAATGAAATACAGACTGTTTACACTCAGCCTTGTCTTATTAACCAGCATCAGCTTTTTCGGATTTGCCGGTCACGTAGACCAGGCAACTGCCCGGAAGTTTGCTTCCAATTTCTTTCAGGAAAAGATCCTTCAGAAGCAACTCGACAAAAATCTTACAAATCAGATAAATGATCTGATTCCGATTTCCTTTCAGAACCAGGTATGCCTGTATGCCATTAATTTTTCAGACGGAGGATATATGCTCCTTTCAACTGATGACAATGCTTTCCCGGTAATTGCCTTTTCTTATGAAGGCAGCTATGTAGTGGATAATCATTCCCCATCTTTTGATTACTGGCTGAATGGCACCATGTCGGATATCAGCAAAGTTATTGAGAATCAATATCCTGCCGACCAGTCGATCCAGACTTTATGGTCAAATTATCTCGATGCAGCCTTTGTTCCGGCTATTGATACAAAAAATGGCAAAGATGTTGAACCCCTTATCAAATCGAAATGGGATCAGGGAAAATATTACAACACTTTGTGTCCGAAAGAAACCGCAGATCCCAGCGGACATGTTCCAACAGGATGTGTAGCCACTTCAATTGCGCAGCTGATGTATTATTATCGTTATCCTGAAACAGGAATGGGTGCTCATGGATACTATGCCAACAATCCAAATTATGGCAATTATGGATATCAATATGCTGACTACGGTGCTACAACTTATAATTGGGATCACATGGTTAATCAGCCCAATGAGGGCAACTTAGCCATTGCAACATTAATGTATCATTGCGGTGTTTCTGTTAATATGTCGTATGGTCCGACTGCTTCCGGAGCTTACACTGCAGATGTTCCTTATGCATTGATTAATTATTTCAAATATTCTTCCAGCACCTCCTTTGCACAAAAAATGAGTTATTCGAATGCAGCATGGGATCAGTTGCTTCAGGGCAATCTTGACAATGAGCATCCAATGATTTATTCAGGTTCAGGATCCAATGGTGGTCATGCCTGGATGTGTGACGGTTATCAGCTGAATGGTGGTAATACCTGGTACCATATGAACTGGGGCTGGGGTGGCAGTGATGATGGGTATTTCTATCTTAACAACCTGAATCCAAGCAATCAGGGACCATTCAATTCCAACAATGGTGTTGTTAAAAACGCTTTCCCTGTAATCGGATATCCTACTTATTGTGCCGGTCAGAAAGTAATAACTTCAAATTTCGGTTCTATTGTAGATGGCAGCAGCCATTTTGTATATGGGGATAATGCCAATTGCAGCTGGCTGATTGCTCCGGCTGATTCAGTTAAAAAAATCACGCTCACTTTCGAACAATTTGAAACAGAAGCTGCCGGTGATATTGTAACTGTTTATGATGGCGATAATACTTCTGCTCCGGTTCTGCTTACTCATTCCGGAGGCACTTTGCCTGCAGGTTCTGTTATGTCAACCGGCAGTAAAATGCTTGTAACTTTCACTTCCAATACCGGCAATAATTTCGAAGGATTTTATGCGCAGTTTAAATCAACTTTCCCGACCTATTGCAACAATGTAACGCTGACAGCTCCTCAGGGAACTCTGGGTGACGGAAGTAATGGCGAAATTTACAACAACAATACTACCTGTAACTATACGATCGATGTACCCTTCGGTTTAAACCTAACCCTGACATTCACCCAATTCGATCTGGAACCGGATAATGATTTTGTAAAAATCTATGACCTTGCCACATCTCAGCTACTGCAAACATACAGCGGGCATAGCATTCCTGCTCCGGTAACCTCACCCAGCGGAAAAATGTGGATCGTTTTTAAATCCGATTTTATTTTCAACTTCCAGGGATGGGAAGCTACCTATACCGTTGGAAACCTTGGATTGGAAGACAACAATTCATTCAAAGCTTTCAGTGTTTATCCAAACCCTGCCAGTGATGTACTGCATATTGATCTGAACTCCGGCGAAATCCAGAATACCACCATTGAACTGAGTTCCATGAATGGTCAGGTTGTCTATAAAGAAGAAGTAAGTGCACTTCTGGGAGATTACAGAAAAGATATCGAACTCTCAGGTATTGCAAAAGGTGTTTATCTGATCAAGGTAATTGGTGAAAAATCTGTCATTACCCGTAAAGTAACCATCCAGTAATTTTATTTTTTCATATTAAAAATGTGCTGTTTCCATACCGAAACAGCACATTTTTTTAAATAAAACAAAGCGTATGAAACAAGGCTTCTCAATTTTAGTGTTTATTTTTCTGGTTAGTTTCAACCTGAGTGCCGGTCATATTGATCCGGAAAAAGCCGGCAAGGCGGCAGCTGCATTTTTAGCAAACAAAACCCAGGGAATGAACCCTGTTCAACTTCTGCATCAGGAAAACAGGAAAGGAGAAGCTGTATATTACATTTTCGGAGGCGAAACTTCCGGGTTTATTATTCTGGCCGCTGACGACCAGGTTTTTCCTGTTCTGGGATACTCCACCGAGAACACATTTTCAATGACAGAAATTCCTGTCCAACTAAAATCATGGCTCGATTTCAGTGCAGATCAAATCGTTTATGTTCAGGAAAACAAGCTGTTGGCCGATGCAAAAACCAAAGCAGAATGGAGCAGACTTTTGTCTGATGAACCGGCAATTTTGCCACATGACGGACAAAAAGATGTAAGTCCCCTGCTGCCCTGTACCTGGGATCAGGGGAAATTTTACAACGAATTATGCCCGAAAGCTGCAGGTGGCGACGGCGGACATGTTTGGGTAGGTTGTGTTGCAACCGCCATGGCACAGGTGATGTTTTATTATCGCTACCCGCAAACCGGTATCGGAACACATACCTATACACATCCTACGTATGGTGTTCAATCTGTAAATTACGGAAACACAACCTATCAATGGAACGGAATGTTAAACGCATTGAATACCAGCAACTTTCCTGTTGCAGAACTCAGTTACCATTGTGCAGTGAGTGTGAATATGGATTTTGGTCCGGATGGATCCGGTGCCAATACAGGTTCTGTACCGGGTGCTTTGGTAAACAATTTCGGTTATTCTTCTGATGGATTTTATCACCAGAAATTTTTCTATACACCCGCTGCCTGGCTCGATCTGATTAAAAGCAATCTGGATGAAAAACATCCGGTCATGTATTCCGGTCATCCCGGAAATGGCGAAGCTGGCCATTGCTGGGTGATTGACGGCTATCAGGGAACCGATTATTTCCATTGCAACTGGGGTTGGAGTGGTGCTTCAAACGGTTATTTCTACATCGATGCGCTGAACCCGGCTGCCGGCGGAACAAATTTCAATTATGGTCAGGGTGCTGCATTCGATATTTACCCGCCGACTGCATCCTATCCCGCCTATTGTACCGGACAAACACTGGTTACCCACACAACAGGTACGATTGAAGACGGAAGCTGGGTGATGCCCTATGCGCCTTCAGCCAATTGCAGCTGGTTAATTGATCCGGCCGACAGTGTGAACAGTCTCAAACTTACTTTTCATCGTTTTGATACCGAAGCCGGTAATGATGTGCTGACAGTTTATGGCGGTGCAACAACAGCAGCTCCTGTTCTCGGAACTTTCAGCGGGTCCTCCCTTCCTTCGGTAATCAATTTCCCCGGCGACAAAATGCTGATTACCTTTACCAGCAACAGCACTGTTGAAAATGGCGGCTGGTATCTTACCTACAGTGCAGTTCTTCCGGTTTATTGCACAGGCGTAACAGCTACGGCCCCAAGCGGAACCATAAAAGATGGCAGCGGACCTGCTCCCTACCAGGCCAATACAACCTGCACCTGGATTATTCAGCCCCCTGCAGCTGCGGCTGTTAAACTCACATTTACCAGTTTCGATCTGGAACAAGGCAATGATTTTCTGAAGGTATATGACCTGGGTACACAAACGCTATTGGCCAATCTGACCGGCAATTCCCTGCCTGCCGAAATTATAGCCAACTCCGGTTCGCTCTATCTCGAATTCAAATCAAACAGCAGTATTCAGGGACAAGGCTGGGAAGCCAATTACGTTACATTGGGTGTAGGTATTAATGACCCCGCATTTCTGCCCGAATTAAAGGTTTACCCGGTTCCTGCCGGCAATCAGCTCAGCGTTGAAACAGGATCGATGTCAAACACAGCGTTCCAGTGTGAAATTTATAGTATTGAAGGCCGCTGTGTTCTAAGTAAACAGGCAATCCCGGCTGGTGACGGACTGATACAGCTTGATGTTTCAGCTCTTGAATCAGGAATTTACTACCTCCGTTTAACCGGAACAAACGGAACCCGAAGCCTAAAAATTTCTATTGAATAATACATAAACAAAATACATTATGTGCCGTAAATCAATTTTGCTTATCGTTCTTTTTGCACTGGGTTTTGGTTTCAGCCAGGCTGGTGAAGTCAATAAAAAGACTGCGACAACTGTTGCCCGTAACTTTTATTACGAGCGTGTTCAGCAGATCCGCCTTACCGACTACAATGCCATTGAAGCCAGCGGAGTGTTCACCTATGAAAAAAACGGACAGCCTCTCCTGTATATCGTTAACCTGAATGATAACGGTTATGTTATGGTTGCTGCTGAAGACAATGTTATTCCTGTTGTGGGTTATTCTCTGGAAGGAAAATATGAAGGCACAAATCTGCCGGTTCAGCTTGTTTCATGGATGGAAAATCTGGGAACCCAAATCGCCTGGAACCGTGAACATCAGACAGTGCCTGATCAGCGGATTATCTCCGACTGGACCCGTCTGAAACAGAATGATGTTCAGCAATTACAGGTACTCAATACAAAAGGTGTACAACCTTTGCTCATTTCAACCTGGGATCAGGGCGGAC
The DNA here is from genome assembly GCA_964386485.1 of uncultured Bacteroidales bacterium. Taxonomy (GTDB): domain Bacteria; phylum Bacteroidota; class Bacteroidia; order Bacteroidales; family CAIXZF01; genus CAIXZF01. The sequence continues at coordinate 6,603 of CAYLTH010000139.1, forward strand.
ATTACAACGCCTTGTGCCCGGAAGACCCGGATGGTCCGGCCGGCAGAGTATATGCAGGCTGTGTTGCTACCGCAATGGCACAAGTTATGTATTATTACCGTTATCCGCAGCAGGGTAACGGAACTCATGGCTATAACAGCAGCTATGGTTACTTATCCGCCAATTTCGGGAATACTACCTATAATTGGAACGGGATGCTGAATTATCTTTCCGGAGATAATCTTCCTGTTGCCACCTTATTATTACATTGTGGTATTGCCGTAAATATGATGTATTCGCCAAGTGGTTCCGGTGCCTACAGTGATGATGCTGCTGACGCTTTGAGAAACTATTTCAGGTATAATTCCAGCCTTGATCTGAAATATAAAGACGATTATACCTCATCCGGTTGGTCGGCTTTGTTGCGTCAGAATCTGGATGCGAAACGTCCCATGTATTACCATGGTTTTGGCAGTGGTGGACATGCGTTCAATGTTGACGGGTATCAGGATCTGGATTATTTCCATTTTAACTGGGGATGGAGCGGATCGTACAATGGTTATTTCTATCTGGATAACCTGAATCCCGGCGGACAGAATTTTACAGAAGGACAGGGAGCTATTGTTGACATTTACCCGGCAACTGCCTATCCGGCCTATTGTCAGTCGTCAACTACCCTTACCGCCATGGAAGGCACATTTGAAGACGGAAGCGGTCCGATGAATTATCAGGCCAATGGTGATTGCCGCTGGGTCATTGATCCGCAATCAGCCAGCGGAGATTCTGTTTCGGAAATCAAAATCCGTTTCGACCGACTTCAAACCGAAAAAAACGGGGATTTTGTTACCATCTACAACGGAACTACAATCAGTGACCCTGTGCTGTATTCCTTTTC
>CAYLTH010000140.1:0-7352 GCA_964386485.1 uncultured Bacteroidales bacterium
CTGTATCGTGAGCAGGAAGGCAAACGGCTGTCGGCCATGATTGCAGGCTGTCCGGAACCGGAGGTTTTGACGTACCGGAATCCGGCGGAATGCATGGATCTGCTGAGGCAAAGGATGAAGTAAATTTCTTTTTAACAAAGCCGGAAAATTATCGCTAAATTCTTTACTTTTGGGGTGAACAAAATCAAGGAGAAATCCCTTTATACGAATAGAAACAACATTAAAAAACACACTCATATGGCTGACTTAAAAACAACCTACCTTGGGCTTGAACTCAGGAACCCGCTGATCGTCGGTGCCAGTAATCTGGTTATGGACCTCGAACTCGTTAAAAAAATTGAAGAAGCAGGCGCAGGTGCCATTGTTTACAAATCATTGTTCGAAGAGCAGATCCAGCTCGAAAGTCTTCAAATGCATGAAGATATGCAGGAATATGCCGAACGCCATGCCGAAATGATCAGCCTCTTCCCCAGCATCGAACATGCCGGTCCGGCCGAACATATCGCCAATCTGAAGAAACTCAAAGAAACCGTCAGCATTCCGGTCATCGCCAGTCTCAATTGCATCTACACCGAAAGCTGGGAAGAATATGCCCAGATGCTCGAAAAAGCCGGCGCCGATGCCCTCGAACTGAACTTCTATGCCGTACCGGATAAAAATACAACCGAAGGAAAATCCATTGAAGATCAACAACTTGAATTTCTGAAGACGGTGAAAGCCGCGGTTAAAATTCCGGTGAGTGTTAAAATGAGCTATTTCTATTCCAACATCCTGAATGTGGTGCATCATTTTGATGAAGCCGGTGCCGATGGTGTTGTATTGTTCAACCGCTTATTCCAGCCCGATATCGATATCAAGGAACAACATCATTATTCACCCCTGCATCTGAGCAACAGTGAAGAAGATTTTAAACTGCCCCTGCGCTATGCCGGTCTGTTGAGTGGTACCATCAAAGGAAGTATTTGCAGCAATACCGGCTTTTACCATGCCGATCAGATTGTAAAAGCCCTCCTGGCCGGTGCCGATGCGGTACAGGTTGTGAGCACGATTTATAAAAACAATGTCAGCCATCTGTTCACCATCCTCAATGAACTGAACAGCTGGATGGAAGTGAACCATTATGCCAAAATCAGCGACTTTAAAGGAAAACTTTCCCGCAAAAACCTGAATGACCCGATGGTGTATCGTCGTGCCCAATATGTTGACATTCTTCTGAAATCAGAAGAAATTTTCAAACGTTATCCCCTTCGTTAATACTTGGTTTACCCTATCCATTACGCCCAGAAAAGCGGCTTTGATCAAATTTTAAAAATCCTCAGGGAAAACATCAGCAATCCCCTGACACTCCGGCATATTGATGAAATCGGATTCTCGGATTCGTTCGGAGAAATTCACCGTGCTTTGTCGGAAACGGAAGAAATGCGCCAGATTCTGGAAAATGCACACGGTTTTCCGCACCGCGAACTGCCCTATCTGAATGAAGAACTGCATCATCTGCGCATCGAAGGAACGTTTCCGGATGTGGAAGTTTTGTCGGATCTGCGCTCGGCCGTGAATGCCATTTTCGAATCCATCAGCTTCTTCCGGAATTCATCGTCCAAAAAATATCCCCTGCTCTCGGCCCGGGCATCCCTGCTTCACCCCGACATCAGCATCAGCAAACGCATCGATCTGATTATGGACGAAAAGGGAAATATCCGCGATTCGGCCAGTCAGCGTCTGGGGGAAATCCGGCGCGAACGCGTTGTGCTGCTGGCGGAAGTCGGCAAGCGGATGAATAAGGTTTTGCGCCAGGCCAAAGCAGAAGGCTGGGCCGACACCGACGTGGAAGCCGGCATCCGCAACGGACGCCTGGTGATCCCGGTCGGCGCTTCCCACAAACGCAAACTGCGCGGCTTTATCCACGATGAATCCTCGAGCGGGAATACGGTTTACATCGAACCGGAAGAAGTTTTTGAGGCCAACAACCAGGTTCGCGAGCTGGATATGGCCGAACGCCGCGAGATTATTAAGATCCTGACGGAATTCGCCAATTTCCTGCGTCCGCACATCGTTCCCCTGCTCGATGCCTTTGTTTTCATGGCGTTTCTGGGGTTTCTGAAAGCCAAAGCCCGCCTGGCCATTATGACAGGCAGCTTTATGCCGGAATTGCAGAACAAACCCGTGATTCAGTGGTATGATGCCCGGCATCCCCTCCTCTATCTGTCGCACAAGGCCCAGAAGAAAAGCATTGTTCCGCTCACCATCCGGCTGGATCAGGATGAACGGATCCTGATTATTTCCGGTCCGAATGCCGGCGGAAAATCGGTTTGTCTGAAAACCGTGGCCCTGCTGCAATATATGCTGCAGTGCGGATTGCTGGTGCCGATGAAGGAAGGCAGTGTTGCGGGTATTTTCAGCGAATTGCTGCTCGATATCGGCGATGAGCAAAGTCTTGAAAATGACCTGAGTACCTATAGTTCGCATTTAAAAAACATGCATCATTTTATTGGGCATGCGAATGCTTCCTCCCTCTTTATGATCGATGAATTCGGGGTCGGGACGGAGCCGCAGGCCGGAGGTGCCATTGCCGAAGCCATCCTGGGCCGGCTGAATACCAAACTGGCCTACGGGGTAGTTACCACGCACTATGCCAACCTGAAACTGATGCCCTCGAAGCATGAAGGCATGGTCAACGGCGCGATGCTCTATGATCAGGCGAATATGGAACCGCTTTTTGTTTTGCAGACCGGCAAACCCGGCAGTTCCTTTGCTTTCGAGATTGCCCGGAAAATCGGGTTTGATGAGGATTTGCTGGCCGAAGCCTCGGAAAAGACCGGACGTACCCAGATGGATTTTGAAGAGGAGCTGAAGAAACTGGAAATCGAGAAGCAGGCGCTGCGGAAGCAGATGCAGGAATTCAGGATAGCCGATGATTTCATGGCGGAGATGATCAAAAAGTATGAGGAGATGATCCGCAAACAGGAGATCAAACAAAAGGAAACCCTGGATAAAGCGCGGTCGGAAGCCAGTCAGATCATCGACAAAGCCAATAAGGTGGTGGAACATACCATTAAAGAGATCCGGGAAAATCAGGCCGATAAGGAAAAGACGCGGCAGTTGCGCGAAAGCCTGAAGACCCAATCGAAAGAGCTGCAGGAAGAACTGCAGCAGGAGATTCCCGCACCCGTCAGCGAAAGACCGAAAGCCCGGGAGGAGCGTCCGAAAAAGCTTCCCGAAGTACGGGTTCCTGAACCAGTTGTTCCCGCTGAGATTGTTGTGGGTGCCTGGGTCAGACTGGCCGGTCAGAGCGGAATCGGACAGGTGGAAGCGGTAAAAGGCAAGGAAATCATGGTCAGTTTCGGGTCGATTAAGTTGAAATGCCTGAAAGACCGGCTAATATTGGCCAATGCCCAGGAAGTCAAAGCCGGGAATTTAAGCAAACCACCTTCTTTGTATGGCCGGTATATTGATGAAATTCAGTCGAAACTGGAGCAATACCATCTGACTATCGACTTACGGGGCAAACGGGCAGAAGATGCTTTGACAGAACTCCGCAAATACATTGATGACGCCATTTTACTGGATATTTTTGAGGTGAGGATACTGCACGGGAAAGGCGATGGCATATTGCGGAGCCTGGTGCGGGAATACATCAGTCATGTTCCGGAAGTAAAGGAGTTCAGGGATGAGATGCTGGAACTGGGCGGGCATGGCATCACGGTGGTAAAATTTAACCTGTAAAATTTTACCAAAAAATCGCAGGATATTTTTGGCATTTTGTCATTTAAGTTGAAAAAATCTTATTTTCGTAGAAAAAATCCCCACCGCATGAAATTACAATTTTTTGCACTGCTGATTCTTTTGCTGAGTCTGGTTTCGTGCAACAGCATCCGGAAAGACAAACTGGAAGAACAGTTGAAAACGGCCAGGCAGATTGCAGGCGATATCAATACCGATTTTGAAAAGGTCCGCGAACAGGTTACGCTTTTTGCTGCCAGTACCCAAAAGGCTTACGACAATAAGGCCACCATTCTTCCCACGATCGATAAATCGGCCTATGCCACGGCTGAAAACGGTTGTTTTTACAAAAAAAAGGAAGACGGGAAGTCGGCTTTGTGGGTTTCGGGCTATTATCCGATAACAGAAGAGGTGAAAGAAGTCGCTTATTTTACGGAAGCCATCGACACGAGTATGGAGCGGATTATCAAGGTGATGCCGGAAGTGGTTCAGGCTTATTTCAACGACAAGAGCAGTTTAAACCGGATTTATCCCTGGTTTGATGTATTGGCCCAGTATCAGCCCAAGATGGACATTCCGAAATTTAACTTTTATTATCTGGCGGATGCAAAAAACAATCCGGAAAAGAAGAGTGTCTGGGTGAATGAACCCTACGTGGATCCTGCGGGTCGCGGTTGGATGGTATCGGCTATTGCGCCGGTCTACCAGAATGAGGTACTGGAAGGGGTTTGTGGTCTGGATGTTACGATTTCGACGATTACCGACCGTTATGTCGATAAAATCAACAATATTTCTGCGATATTTGCCCGGAGCGGCGTATTGGTAGCCTCTTCAGAAAAGGCGATTCCGCTGATGGGCATGCCCGTTTTCAAGGAGCATAAATACATTGAGACCATCAAGGAGAACACCTTTAAAGCCGATGATTACAATTTGCTGAAAACCCGTATTCATGCGGTGCGGAATATGGCTGAAGCCTTTTTTACCCGGGGTGAAGAACAATTTGTGCTGAAAAGCGGAACCCAGGAATTTCAGGTTGTGGCCTGTTCGATCAAAGAACTGGACTGGATACTGCTGTTATTTGTACCCTTAGAATAAAGCCATACCATGAGAAACAACACCTTCACCGATTTTTTAAAAACGATACGAACCCAGTTTCTGCTGGCGATTGTTCTGATTGTTATATTAATTGGTGCGGGGTATTTTTTTATCAGCAATTCATTGGAGCGGGAAGTCAGAAAATCGACCGAACAAGCCATTATTATTGCCCGGATTACGGGTCAGGAGGTTGAAAACACGATTTCACGGGTTCATGAGGAACTGCTGTTTTCAACATCGCATTTGCCATTTAGCTATTTATTGAGCAAAAGCGGTCCCTCGACCGAACAATTGATTCCGATTCGTCACTTTTATTCTTTACATCAGAATATATTAGGCGAAATTGCAGTTGTCGACACCACCGGCAACGGAAGGTATATCCGGCGTGGGGTGAATAATTATTTTACGATTTCACCCTTTCAAACCATACGGCTCGACAGTCTGCTGGATGTACAAAACATGCGGACCGATTCGATGACCGGTACCATATATTCAAAATACAATCATCTCGACCAGAACAATATCGTTGATTATACGATTACAGCGCGGCTGGAGATTGTCCGTTATATGCAACAGGTTTTCAATGAGGCGCTGGTGCTGCATCCCACTGCCCGCATCTATTATCTGGGAAATAATGGTCAAATCCAGATTTCGCATCATGGAGTGGGGGTAATTGACACTGTAAACAGTCTTGGATCAGATAATATCAATCTCATTCTGAATGATCTGAAGAACGGATTTGAAGGCAACCGCCAACTGAAAGCCGGGATCGACAATCCCAGCCTTATTCTGGCGTATTATCCGATTGTGATGCGGGGTGTCGGCGGGGGAATTATTGTTAGTTTTGATCAGTCCACGGTTCAATCTTCGCTCAAAAACACCCTGATTCTCATTGTTTTTATTTTCTTTCTGGCGATAAGTATCATTGTAATTCTATTTACGCTGCTTACCTCGCGTTTGCGCCAGAATATGATGGCAGCGGATATTGCCAACAAGGCCAAAAGTGAGTTTCTGGCCAATATGAGTCATGAAATCCGGACCCCGATGAATGGAATCATTGGCATGACTGAGCTGGCCCTGACGACGCATATGAATGATACCCAGCGCAATTATCTTGAAAATGTGAGGTATAGCGCATATTCTCTTTTGGATATCATCAACGATATACTTGATTTTTCGAAGATTGAAGCCGGGAAACTGGAAATCTCTTCGATAAATTTCAACCTTTACGAACTGATTGACAAATCGATACACATTTTAACCTCGAAATGTCATCAGAAAGGGATTGAACTGCTGTATTTTATTGATCCTGCCATTCCGGCTGTTATGCGTGGTGATCCTGTCCGTATCCGACAGATTCTGATCAACTTACTCAGTAATGCAGAGAAATTTACGAGTGAAGGCGAAATCGTTGTGAATGTGGCTTTAATCCCTTCTGCTCCGGAAGTCCCTCCCGGTCAGCTTACCATTGCGATCAGTGTAAGGGATACCGGCATAGGCATTCCGCATGATAAACAGGAAATCGTATTCGAGAGTTTCACCCAGGCAGAAGGCAGTACAACGCGTAAATACGGGGGTACCGGACTGGGTTTAACGATTTCCAAAACACTGGCCCGCATGATGGGGGGAGATTTAACCCTGACAAGCATACCGGGAAAGGGCAGTACTTTTACAATGGAAATTAAACTGCAGGAATCAGGTATTCAGGAAACAACAACACAAGCTGTTCCACGCAATATCCGGAATGTTTTAATTGTGGATGACAATCACACCAATCTGGAGATTATGCACGACATGCTTCAGTATTGGAATATTTCTTCGGATATTTGCGATAATGGTCAGGAAGCCATTGAGTTGCTAAAACAGACCCATGCAGAGGGACATGATTATGATGCCATTATCCTCGATTATCAGATGCCGGGAATGGATGGTATAGAAGTTGCCTCGAAAATCAGAAGTGATATCAGTCTGCCAACAGAAACGCTGGTGATGATGTTTTCATCAACAGATAAAGAACTCATTACTGAAAAAAGCAGAGACCTGAATATTAACAACTTACTGATCAAGCCTGTGAATATGCATGACCTTGGACAGGCACTGCAAAGGAATTTAGGCGATCCTTTCCGCTCAAAACCGGAGAAAAAAACAACGGCCACAACCGAAGAACCCATACCGGGTGGCGGGACTGTTATTATTGCAGAGGACAATGAAATCAACATGAAAATCGCGGTTAATATTGTCAAAAGGTTTGGATTGGAAGTATTGCAGGCCCGCAACGGAGTGGAAGCCATCGAAATTTTCAAAACCCAACAGGCAAATCTGATCCTGATGGACATCCATATGCCAGAGATGGATGGAATGGAGGCCACGCAACAGATCCGTAAAATGGCTGATGCATACAACAAAATCCCCATTATTGCGCTGACGGCAGATGCCATGACCGGTGACCGGGAGAAATGCCTGGCAGCAGGCATGGATGATTATATTACCAAGCCATTCAAACCTTCTGATATCCGGAAAGTACTTGAGAAATACCT
>CAYLTH010000141.1:0-7319 GCA_964386485.1 uncultured Bacteroidales bacterium
GTGCGAGCATGGGTTGACAGGGATGACCAGGGTTTTCTTTATGTTCAGGCGAAGAGCTGTGACATCCAATTTGTTCAGTTATTCAGCATCCAGGGACAACTATTGAAAACGGTCAAAGGGGATAATTCATTAAAAATTCCCCTTACCGGGATGATCCATGGAGTCTATATAGTCCGTTGTGTCACTGCAGAAGAAACAATACAGATTAAAGTTATTCACTGAGTTTCTTAATTCCCTTCTAACCATTATTTTATGAGAAGAATTTACATTTACTTTCTCTTTCTGTTCATTCTGATTCCTGCCACGATGTGGGGCCAGACACAAAAAATCACCGGGACTGTGAGGTCGGCTGAGGATGATAGCCCTTTGCCCGGCGTTACAATTCAGTTGAAAGGTAGCGGAACAGGTACCACAACTGATTTGAATGGCAAGTATACGCTTGATGCAACACCCGGCTCTTTCCTGGTGTTTTCATTTATCGGGATGGAAAGCCAGGAAGTGGAAGTGGGTAAAAAAATCATCCTGAACATCAGCCTGAAACCGAAAAGCATTGCTTTAGGAGAATTGGTCATTGTTGGATACAGTTCCGATAGCAAAAAGCTGATTAGCGGGTCAGTCGCTGTTGTTGGATCTGAGCAAATCCGGGACATTCCCATTAAAACAATTGACAATGTGCTTCAGGGGAAATCTGCCGGAATGCAGATCAGCCAGAATTCAGGAACTCCGGGTGGCGGAATGAGTGTTACACTCCGGGGTTCGAGTTCAATTAATGCCGGGAGCCAACCCCTTTTTGTTGTGGATGGGATTCCGATCAATACCTCCAAGGCGCAACAGATTGGTTTCGGAGGTCAGAACGTTTCCGGATTGACGGATCTCGCCCCAAATGAAATTGAAACAGTTACGGTTCTTAAAGATGCATCCGCAACGGCGATATATGGTGCCCGGGCGTCGAATGGAGTAATTTTGATAACGACGAAAAAGGGTGCGCTTAAAAAACCCGTTGTTGAAATGACCATGGATTATGGGATCAGTGCATTGCCAAAAGAACGTAAGTTGAAAATGCTCAATGCAGAACAATGGAATGATTACAAAGGAATTGTAAATGGAAGCACTGAAGTTGACAACGATTGGATTGATCTCGTTACCCGAAAAGCTCCCACATCCAATTTCGAACTGAATATTTCAGGAGGCGATGCCATTACAAAATACTTCATTTCAGGATCGGTTTTTAACCAGGATGGAATTGTCAGGGCAACAGCGTATTATCGTCAGAATGGTCGTTTGAATTTTGAAACAAAGCTGACAGATAAATTTAAAATTGGTGTGAATGTCGGGTTAAGTAACAGCAAAAATAAACGTGTTGAAGGCGATGATAGCGTAAACGGCCCCTTGCCGAATGCCATCTCCGAACCTCCTGTTATCCCCGTCTATGATGCCGATGGTAATTATGATGAGTCCGGTCCCTATGCCAACCCGGTTGCGATCTATAAGGAGGCAACAAATGATGCCTTTACGTTCCGGACAATCGGGAACATTTTTGCTGAATATGCCAATATCATCCCTGGTTTGAACTTTGTCTCAAAATGGGGTCTTGATGCGTACAATTTCAGGGAGCACAGTTTTGATCCACCCTTAACCAGGCAGGGTGCCCGGTATAATGGAATCGGAATTGAAGCCAATACCAACGTTTCCAATACGGTTGGCAGCCAGGTCTTCAATTATAACCGTGATATCGGAACATCCGGTAATTTGAGCGCCTTGCTGGGCTACAGTTTTGAAGTATATAAACGCAAAGTATCGTATATTGACGGGATAGATTTCCCGGATCGCCGCCTGGAATATCTTGTTTCTGCCGGAACAATTCGTGAAGCCAGGGCTACCTCTTTAGCCCGGGGTATGCAGTCGTTTTTCGGGCAGTTTAAATACGATCTGAATCACAAATATATCATCACGGCCACCGGTCGTTCTGATGGCAGTTCAAAATTTGGCAAGAATCACCGGTATGGGTATTTCCCTGCCGGCTCAGTTGCCTGGAGAATGTCGGAAGAGAAATGGATGAAACAGTTCAAATGGCTTGATGAGTTCAAAGTAAGAGCTTCTGTCGGATTAACAGGTAATGATGGAATCCCTGATTTTCAATCGCTTGGACTTTATGGCGGAAATGCCAATTATGGCGGACAAAGCGGGATTTATCCCTCTCAGCTTCCCAATGATAACCTTAAATGGGAAACAACCACGCAACGGAATATCGGACTTGATTTTAGCTTCCTCAAAGAGCGGTTCGGTATTACAATCGATATTTATTCAAATAAAACAAAGGATCTACTTCTTGACAGGCCGGTTTCTCTGACATCCGGATATGCTTCCATTATGGATAATATCGGGGAGCTTGAAAATAAAGGCTTTGAATTTACGCTGACGAGTCAAAATCTTCGCAAAGCAGTTAAATGGTCAACAAACCTGAATTTTTCAGTTGCCAGAAATAAGGTTACCAAACTTTACAATGATCAACCCATTATTATCAGTTCCTGGGGAAATAGCCGTATCGTAGTTGGGGAACCCATTGGAATTTTCTGGGCTCACAATAGTCTTGGTGTCGATCCCAGTAGCGGCGATATCGTTTTCGAAGATGTTAACAATGATGGGCTAATTACAGCAGATGATATGAAAAAAGTGGGGAGTCCTCATCCTGATTTTACAAGTGGGATGACCAATACCTTCGAATACGGTAACTGGGAAATGAGTATATTCCTTCATCTGGTATATGGGAATGAGGTCTACAATAGCCCGAGAATGTGGATTGAAGCCATGAAAGGTTCTGATAATCAAACAACAGAAATATTGCGAAGATGGAGGCAACCGGGTGATATAACCGATATTCCCAGGGCGACGGAAACTGATCCTAATAATAACAACCGTCCTTCATCACGCTTTATTGAAGATGGGTCATTTCTCCGGGTAAAAAATGTTTCGGTTTCCTACCGCTTCAATCCGGATATTCTCAAAAAAATCCATGTTAGTTATGCCAGAGTTTATGTGAGTGTCCAGAATCTTTTCACATTCACCAAATACACCGGCATGGATCCGGAAGTAAATTATGCAGGTACGGATAATCTTGTTCTTGGAACTGATTTCTTTACTTTCCCTCAGGCAAGAGGATTTACGGCCGGACTGAACCTCAGGTTTTAATTTGAAGGGTTATGAAATCTTTAAACATACGGATCATGAAAAAGACATTTTTAATATATATCATCCTTTCTGTCATGGTACTTTCATCTTGTCAGAAAATTTTCGATGTTTCTCCGGAAGCCTCAATTGATGCAGAGGATGCGGTTACCACCAAAGCAGGAGTTGCCAAAGCCAGAATTGGTTGTTTTGATGCCCTGCAGTTTAGTGGTTATTATGGCCTTGATTTTGTTTTATATGGAGATTTATCTTCCGACAATCTTAGGTGGGCCGGAACGTCGCCGGAGTATAATCAAATCAATAACAATACAATACTTGCCGACAATTTAAGAATCGAAGGCACCTGGCGCGATATTTACGAGGCGATCAACCGGACGAACATTCTTATTGCTGCCATACCCGGAATCGCAGATATGACAGCGTCGGAAAAAAACCAGACCCTGGCGGAATGTCATTTCTTAAGAGGCCTTCACTATTATAATCTGGTTCGGCTTTGGGGTGGAGTCCCGATTAAACTGACTCCTACTACCGGAAAACCGGAAGATTTCCAGGCAGCCCGAAAGCCTGTGGGGGATGTATATTCCCAGATTATAAGTGATCTCAGCTTTGCTTCTGCTAATCTGCCGTCAACGGCTGTGCCCGGATTCCCTTCCAAATGGGCGGCACGCGGACTGCTGGCTCAGGTTTATCTTAACAGCTACAATGTCTTAGAAACTTCTTCAGACCTCGATTCAGCCTCACATTATGCTGACCTTGTTCTGGAATTTGGCAGTTTTTCCCTGGCTACGGATTTTAACAGCCTTTACAGTGCTCAAACAAATAATGAATCCCTGTTTGAAATAACCTACAACACTCAGGATAACAACAGGATTGCCTATTATTATTTCTCAAAGACATTGGCTGGCCGATATGAGTTTGCTCCTTCTGACAGTGCTCCTGCAGCCTTTGAACCTGGCGACCTTCGGAAACCTGCGACTATTAAATATGATGTTGATAATAAGCCATTTGGCTACAAATACAGGGATATTGCAGGCGGGACCGACAGGGTTTATGTTTTAAGACTGGCTTCACTTTACCTGACCAGAGCAGAAATACTTTGCCGTAAACAGGCCGCAATTGATGTCGTTAAGGCGGATATTAATAAAGTCAGAAACAGAGCAGGACTGGCTGATATCAGTGCTTCAACGTATGCAGATTACTTGCAGATAATTGAGAAAGAAAGAAGAGTTGAGCTCATGTATGAAAGCGCCCGTTGGTTTGATCTTTGCCGGACAAAGCGAGCACTTGAGGTGCTCCCGAATTTAAGCAGTATCAATCAGACACTTTTCCCGATTCCGCAGTATGAAATCCAAACCAATACCGATCCCGGTATGTTTCAGAATCCTGGTTATTGATTAAAAATCACTTTTATGAAAAACAGAAAAAAACATTTATTGATAGTCACAACGCTGGTTGGTGTTTTGTTGGTTCTCGGACAAGCATGTAAGAAGGATGATTATAAAGTGCCGGAAGCCAGTACAATAGCCGATTTTACATATACATTGAGTAATGATGGCTATTTCCCCTGTTCTGCAACATTTTCCAATATTTCTATTAATGCAACAGCGTATCTCTGGGATTTTGGGAATGGACAAACCAGTACAGAAACGAATCCTGTTGTTGCGTTTTCCGGCCCGGGCCTGTATACTGTTACCCTTACCTGTACTCCGGTAGACCAGCTATATTACAATAAGCTAACCAAGAAAGTGACCATTAATATTAAGGATCCCGGGGCAGGAAAGGCTACCGTTCTGTATTTTACAGACCGGTCTTCAGGAAGTGCAAAACTGGTAATCCTTGATAATAACACACCGGTTATACAGGAATTTACGGTAGGAGGACTGTCGAGACCCTATGGTATTGCGGTGGATACTGCTCATCAAAAGGTATATGTTACGGACTATGGTACCGGTAAAATACACATGGCCAATGCCGATGGATCTGGCATGGTTGAAATTGTTTCGATGGGAATAACAATTGAAGGTCCCTATGGAATTATTGTGGCAGGAGATTATTTTTATTTTTCGATGGCTGATGGGATCTACCGGGCCGGGCTTGACGGCTCCAATCCTGTTAAACACATCAGTTTTGGCGGGAATGTACCGAAGTTGCCCCTTGATCTGGAATACGATGCGTTGTCACAGAAAATCTACTTTGTAAACGACCGTTACGATCCGGCCAATGGTGGAGGTTTATGGTCGGTTAATCTCGATGGAACCGGGTTGAGTACGCATATCCCTGATATCGATGGCGTTGCACTTGAATTGAATCCCGGATTACAGAAAATGTATTTTATTGCCTACGGCGTTGCAGGCTCATCGCTTACAGAAGACGGGGTATACTTGTCAAACATGGATGGTTCCGGGATCTCCAAAATCGGTAATTTTGGGTCAAAGGCAAGTTGGGGTATTGCCCAAAATCCGGATGACAGCTCAATTTACTGGGGCTTCCGTATTTCAAATACTGCTGCTGACGGAAAAATTGTCAGGGCATCTGCAGATGGAAGCGGACCGACCGATTGGTTGACAGGCATAAATCCTTGTGCCATTACGATTGTAAAAGTTAAGTTGTAAACATCCTTAAAATCGAATTTTATGAAAATTCTGAACAGAATCGTATTGACCCTGACTGGCTTAGTTTTGTTTTCCTCTGGTTCTGAGCTCCGGGCCTGCACCAGTGTTATTATTTCCGGGAAATACACAAATGACGGACGCCCGATCCTTTGGAAACACAGGGATACCGATGCAATGCAGAATAAAATGATGTATTTCACCGATGGGAAATATCCCTATATAGGCTTAGTCAACTCGGAAGACAAACCGGGAGTTGAGGTTTGGGCAGGAACAAATAGTGTGGGCCTGTCTATTATGAACACGGCTTCCTACAACCTGAATGCTGACACAGTTAGTCCGGGAGACAGAGAAGGCCGGATTATGAAGTGGGCTCTGATGTATTGTGCCACACTGGCTGATTTTGAGCATATGATGGATACCTTAACAAAACCGTATGGGGTTGAATCTAATTATGGTCTGATAGATGCATTTGGCGGGGCGGCATTTTATGAAACCGGAAATGATGGCTATCGGAAAATTGATGCCAATGATCCACTGATCGCCCCATTGGGTTTTCTGGTTCATACCAATTTCTCCTTTTCAGGCCGGTACAACGATGGCGGAGGATATATCCGTTTTCAGACAGCGCATGAATTATTTGGTCAGGCCTCACAATCAGGTGATTTGTCGGTTAATTTTATTTTATCAAAAGTAAGCAGGAGCTTATACCATTCTCTGACTAAAGTTAACCTCTATGAGCAAGTTGCCATAAACGATAAAGTACGGCATTTTGTTCCTTTTGAGGATTTTATACCCCGCTATATAAGTAGTTCTTCCGTTGTTATTCAGGGAATAAAAAAAGGTGAAGATCCCGCTCTCACTACGATGTGGACAGTTTTGGGATGGCCTCTTTCTTCCATCGTAATTCCGGTATGGGTTGCAGGAGGGGCTGGTCTGCCAGGAATTATGCTGGCAGGTGCGGATGGGAATGCCCCTCTTTCTGATATGTCGCTTAAACTTAAGTCATTATGTTTTCCTATCGGGCAGGGTTATGGTGAACGTTATATTGACCTTAACGTCCTGTTTAATAAAAGCGGGACAGGAATCCTTCAATCCGTTATTCCGCTCGAAGCTGAAATGCTGAAAGAAGGAAACACACAACTCAGTAACTGGAGAAAGCAGGGAGTATCTCAACCGGAAATACAACGCTTTTACCAATGGGTCGAAAATTACATGAATAAAGAGTACGTAAAAATTTACGAGCAATCAATTAAAAGCTACAGCAATTAACTGATCGCAAATAGATTATTTGATCACCATTATAGTGCGTTTCAGATATTGATATCCGTCCATACCCTTTACTTCGAAAAGGCAATTATAACTGCCTTGTGAGAGATTTGCAATATCGAGTTTCAAGGATTGAATTCCAGGATCCAGCATTCCGAAATCCTGATGGAGAATTGCCTTGCCATCGGGTGAGAATACTTTACAGCTGATTCGGTTTTGTTCCGGATTGTCCAGGGTGAAAACGGTATTGTCAGA
>CAYLTH010000142.1:0-7153 GCA_964386485.1 uncultured Bacteroidales bacterium
CTTACGGTGCCGGAATAAAGGAATTATCCACATCTCCGGTACAAAGACCTTTGATATTCTGGGTAATGGTTTGTCCGGGACCAACGGTTACCCAGAATTCCTGAAAACTCCAATCCCCGACACTAAAATAGGATTGCATCCCCACAAAGCGTTTCATGGTTGTTAGCGCATCCACGGCATTGGCATATCCGCTGCCATCTACATCGGCTACTGTAAGGTTAATTCCGGTAAGCAGACTCATGGCCACAAAATGTTTCATAATCAGCAGCGCATCCACTGCATTGGCACCACCCCAGGGTTTTGTGGAAGTAACCGATACTTTATAAGCTCCCTGATTCACATTCATGAAGCTATATTGTCCGCTTGTATTGGTTGTTGTCTGATGCATGATTACCCCATTGTTGTTTTTAAGGTAAACTGTGACATTGTTCAATGGTGTTGAGGCTGTATTCCCATAATTTACAGTACCCTGAACAACTCCGGATCCGCCGGCACTTACTGTAACGACTACCTGATCAGTACTGCTGCACGCATGACTATCCGACACACTGAGGTTGTAGGATGTGGTGGCAGCGGGCTTGGCCCAGGGTTGAATAACAGAAGTACTGCTCAGACCGGCAGCAGGTGTCCATAAATAGGTAAAAGGCGTCGTTCCGCTTGTGGCAGTAGCCAGCAACTGAATCGAATCACCCGGTACTACATAAAGATCAGGACCTGCATTGACGATGGGTTTGGGATAAATTGTCACAACAACAGGTGCAATGTCAGCACAGCCGCCATCACTTTCAACTTTTTTAATATAGTAGGTGCCACCTGCAGTAATGGCAGCCGGGTTGGCTACAGCCGTTGTGCAGGCTTCATTGGTCCAGTAGGTGACAGTTCCGTTCACATAATTAATATCAGTCCAGGAATTCGTAATATTAATGGTAGCAGGTGCACAAACTGCGGGCGGATTGACGATGACAAGATTCGGAGGTGTAGAAACCGTAAGATCGGTGCCATTATCCAGACTCGTTACGACAGGATTACTTGAAACGATGCGGACACGATAAGCTGTTCCAAAAAACAGGGTGTTCGGGATGGTGACATTAATAACACCAGATCCTGTGCCTGTCTGAGAACCCAATACTGTATACAATGAGAAAGAACCAAAATCATCGCTTAACTGCACTGTGAATGTATTTCCGGCATTAAAGGTAATGGCCGAAGTAAAGCTGATATTGACCTGATTTTCCATGCACAGCACGCCCGGAACGATGGATGTAATGGCAATTGCCGGTTGAACATTCAGTGTATAATCTTCGGTTTCACCAGTTGTGGCAGCCTGGCATGGAACCACATTCCCGGTTCCGATGCGTAAACGAACACGGGTTGACCCAATTGATGCATTCATTGGTATTGTAACACTGGCAGTATAGGGTCCGACACCCGGAGTACCCGAAAGCGTAATGGATTCACCGGCATCAATGAGATCATAATCCCGGTTCCAGTCGATATACATTTTCATGACTGTTGTTGCCGTGGTATTGACTCCCGAAATAGAAACCTGAAAGGTAGAACCCGTAACTCCGGCATGACTCATATTGGTGTAACTGGAATATCCGTTTGCAGAACAGGCAGTCCCATTATTCGTAATCGTCCCGATTGTTACATTTTCGATATAAACTCCGCATCCATTGGTGGAAGCACAATAAAAATCAGCATCTGTTTGCGCAAACAAAATGTTAGCGAATCCAAAACTCAGGAGCAGAATTAAAAAACAGTTAAGTGTAGAAAATTTTGCATTCATCTTTCCAAATTTTAAAATATTTGGATAAAGATAGTGCATTTTTTAAAAAAAAAGTCCCTGATTGAAAAAAATTAACATGAATCAGGGAGTAGAGATGCTCAGCGGAATTACCTTTCCATTCAGATAATGATGGGCATTCAGGGCAAAATTTCTGATAAATTCCGCCATTTCAGAAGCTTGCAATGGTGCTTTAAAGCCCGGAAAAGCCTCAGCCAGCATTTCAGTCTGAACTGCCCCCATGGCCAGACAGTTTACCCGGATATTCTGTGGAGCCAATTCCTCGGCCAGGCATTCGGAAAGTGTTGCCAGTGCTCCTTTACTGATGCTGTAGGCAGAGATGCCGGAAAACTTTTTACTTCCCTGCAGACCACCCATACTTCCGATATTCACAATATGAGATCCTGACGAAAAATAAGGGAGCAACTGCTGAATCAGGAAATAAACGGATTTCACATTCGTATTAAAAATGGTATCGAAATCATCGGAAGATGTTTCAGCAAAGGGTTTGGCCACGAGAAAGCCTGCATTATTGATCAGGATGTCCACTGAAGACAAGTGTTGTGTAATCTTTTGAACAATGGATTCCGGGGATTCGGTAACAAGATCTGCCGAAAACAGATGAATGTCAGAAAGGATATCTTCCTGCAAATCAATCTGCTGGCGAACGGAATCTATATTTCTTGAAAAGCCGGTGATTTTATGACCCGATTCCCTGGCAAAAGCCATGAGCAAAGCAGCACCCAGGCCTTTACCTGCTCCTGTAATTACAATATTAGCCATATTCTACAGATAATTTTCTTTAACATCCTGTGATTGAACAAAGGGACTGATCGCGCGCTGAAAAATTCCATGAACATAGGCAATGGCCATCCCATAATTTGTAACCGGAATTCCGGCCAATACTGCAGGTCGCACTCTGTTTACAACCTGTTTGCGTGTCAGAACACATCCGCCACACTGGATAAGCATTGCATAATCCTGAATTTTACCGGGAACCAGATCCAGGCCTGAAACCACTTCATAGTGCAATTTTTTTCCGGTAAAGGATGAAAGCCAGCGGGGGATTTTCATTCGCCCGATATCATCGCAGGAAACATGATGGGTACAGGATTCGAGGATTAAAACTTTATCGCCGTCGCGGAGTTTTGAAATATGCGCAGTTCCTTTCAGATAATTTTGAAAATCACCGCGTTGCCGTGCCAGCAAAATACTAAAGCTGGTCAGCGGAATATCTTTCGGAATACTGGCATCTGCTTTCGGAAATACCTGACTATCCGTTACAACCAAGGCCGGTCGCGGATTCATCTTCCGGATATAGGCATCCACTTCGCGTTCCTTGAGCACAACCGCTATTCCGTCGTGATCAAGAACATCCCGGATAACCTGCACCTGCGGAAGTATTAAGCGGCCTTCCGGAGCTTCCACATCAATAGGGGTAATCAACAGCACTACATCGCCATATTTTATCAGATCGCCGACCAAACTATTCGATTGATAAGCACTTTCGGGCATCAGAAGGTTGATAGTCCGGATGATCTCATCCGGTTCAGGATACTTCACGGCAGAAAAAGGAATAAGCGGAACCTGACTATCGAGCCCTTTTGCCAAAAGAAGGTTCCTGTCACATAAAACCAGGTCATTCTTATTATGGATCACCATGTATGGTACTGCATAATCAGCAAAACCGGCCACCAGATCCTTTTCGGTCTGATCAAATTCGTTTGCGGTAATGACCAATAAAGCCAGATCGATGGTATTCAAAACCTGTTTGGTTTTGGCGACCCTCTTTTCGCCCAATTCACCGGAATCATCTATTCCGGCTGTATCAACGAGAACAACAGGGCCAACACCGGGAATTTCCATGGATTTCTTTACCGGATCCGTTGTGGTTCCGGCTATTTCAGAGACAATCGCGATATCCTGTCCGGCCAGCACATTGATAAGAGAGCTTTTCCCATTGTTTCTCCGGCCAAAAATCCCGATGTGCGGCTTACTTGCCTTGCCTTTACTCATTTGTCATTTGTTTTGAAGGCAGTTTGCCTGATAATAATCTGCCGATTGCCGGTCGCCCAGATCTATGGCGCGTTGCCAGTCGTTGCAGGCTTCCTGTTTGCGTCCCAGATCAAATGATACCACGCCCCTGTTCCGCAGAAATTCAGGGTTCGCCGGAACAAGAGAAACGGCTTTATCCATATCCAATGCAGCTTCTGCAGTATTCTTCAGGGTAAAGTTAACGGCACCGCGGGTATTCCAGGCTTCTGCAAGATCTTTATTGAGTGCGACAGCCTTGTTGCAATTCTCCAAAGCCATCTCAGGCTTTCCACTGTTGAAACAGGCAATGGCTTTTCGGCTGTAGGCCAGATCAAATGAGGGATTGCGGGTAATCGCGCTGTCGTAATCCGGAATCGCCTTATCAAACTGATTCATATTGGCATACACAACACCCCGGTTAAACCAGGATTTGGCATCTTCGGGCTGAATCCGGATGGCCTGTGAGAAATCATTGAGGGATTCTTCGAGCATCCCTTTTTCGAGATACAGGTTCGCACGGTTTCCATAAGCTCTTGCGATATAGGGCACTTCCGGATTTCGCTCAATAATATGTGTCATAAAAACCAGACCATCATTCCATACTTTGTTTCGCTCACTTATCTGCCAGGCAAAAATACCCAGATACAAAATAATAAAGCTCAGTATGCCTGTCCGAAGCATCTGCCGCTTTGGCAATTTCGACCAGGGATCTTCAAAAAGAGCATATGCAATCATCAGAAAAAGACCGATATACGGGAAATAGGTGTATCGGTCGGTCACAATAAACAGACGCGAAGGGATCAGCTGAATATTCAGGCTGATGGTGATAAAAAACATTAAAAATCCGACGAGATACATTCTGTTCCGGCGCGCCAGCCGATATACCAGGTATACAATCGTAAGAAATACCAGTACTGAAAGATAATATTCAAGCGGAAGCCACCCTCCCTCTTTCGGAGGATAAACATATATAGCTGACAGATTAAAAGGAAATATAAGTTTCACAAAATAAAAGACATAGGAGTAGAAAACCAAAAAAATCATATCCACCCCATTGTAATTAATCATCATCCCGTCGGTGATATTGCCGGTGGTTCCTTCATTCAGGATGGCAATCAGTCCGAAGAGAACTGACAGCGCAAGAAACGGTATTTTGTTGAGCCAGACATTCCTGTCTTTGATCCTGCCGTTGTAAAAATCGATCAGCAACAAAACAAGCGGAAGGGTCACGGCCTGGGCTTTCGAAAACAGGGAAAGAATAAAAAACAGGAGACTCAGCAGATAAAACCAGTGAAAGGGTTTGCGCTGCAGATAATAATTATAGGTTATCAGACTTAAAAGAAAGAAGAAGGTATACATCCCGCTGCTTCTGGCCGAAATCCAGGTAACAGCTTCGACCGTCAGCGGGTGAAGTGCGAATAACGCGGCAATCAGTAAAGCCGGCATCGCTTTTTTTAGCAATTGCCGGGTAAAATACCATACCAATATGATATTCATCAGGTGAAAAGCCAGATTCAGCAGGTGCAAGGGCATCGTTTCAAGCCCGGAAAGTTTGTATTGAATGGCGAAACTCAGGATGGGCAGAGGCTGATACATCAGCACATAATATCCTGAAAAGTATTGTTTTACAGCACTCCAGCTCAGATTCAGTATCTCCGGATAGGCCGCAAAATACTCATTATCATCAAAAGGAAGTATAGGGGCATTCAGTCCGTTCCGGAAGGCAAAAAGTGCAACAAGGAGAATGCCGGCAAGCAGAGCCAGTTCCGGCAGTTTTGACTGTTTCCCAGGCTTGACTGAGCTTTTTGCTGTGGGTTTTGCTATTCGCTGTGGTTCTTTCTTTGTTTTCATTCTTCAGGATTCAGATCATTCACCGAGAAACCGGACTTCAACAGATTATCCGGTTGAAGAAGCAGGATGAGCTGTGCTTCGTCCAGAAATCCAAGTTCTTTATTCGCTTCAAAAACAGAGCAATGAGTGTTTTTCATATGATGAGCCAATTCGGAAGCTTTGTTATATCCAATGAAGGGACTCAGGGCCGTTGTAATGGCCGGACTGTGAAACAAGCGGCTTTGACTGGCTTCCTGATCGATTGTAATTCCATCGAGTAAATTGGTGGTGATGGTACTTCCAGCCTGAATAAGAAGTTTAATGCTTTGCAGCATGGCATCGCCGATGAGGGGAATATAGGCATTGAGTTCGAGACAGGACAAGCCACACAAACTACTGATTAACTGATCATTGGCATATATTTTATGCGCAACACTGATGCCAAATTCGGGAATCACCGGGTTGACTTTCCCCGGCATAATAGTACTTCCGATTTGTTTTTGGGGAATATGAAATTCGTTGGATCCGTAAAGATCGGAGGCCAGCAAACGGATATCGGAAAGCATTTTCTCGAGATTAACGGCATGGGCTTTCAGGGTGGCATGAACTTCTGTGAAGGCATCCAGATTGGACGTGGCATCGATCAGATTTTCGGCTTTGTTGACCGGCATTCCGCTGAGTTTTTGCAGATTCTGATTCACTTCCATCAGGTAAAAACGCGGAAGTCCGATGCTGGTGCCAATTGCGCTACCCCCAAGATTAACCGCTTTGAGGCGTTCAAAACATTTCGAAACCCGCCACCAGTCGCGCGAAAGCATATCACTATACGCGGAAAACAGCTTTCCATAGCCGGAAGGAACCGCCTCCTGCATCTGGGTGTATCCAATCCGCAGGGTATTCCGGTAACGGCTTTCCAGTTTCTCAACAGCAGTGCGCATTTCATTGATGGTGGTTTCCAGTGAATTCAGCAATTGCATGGCCGCTACATGCAGGGCGGTGGGTATTACATCGTTGGTCGACTGAAAGATATTGGCATCTTCAATGGGATCAATAACATCATACTCCCCGGCTTGATGACCGAGCATCTGCAAACTGCGGTTCGCAATGATTTCATTCACATTCATATTGATGCTGGTTCCGGCACCTCCGGAAATACCCGGCACAATAAAATGTTCATAATGAAGACCTTCGCTCACTTCTGTGGCGGCCTGGCAGAGTGCGTCGAGCGTTTTATCAGCAATAACACGAAACTGCCAGTTCTTATCGGGATGCTGATCATGCAGCGCCCTGTAAAAGCTCTGAACAGTCTGATAACAGGCCAGTTTAACAAGTCCTGTTGCTTTATACCATTCGGGTTGAAAGGGACTTTGGTCAGGGAAATTATGTTTTGCCCGCAGCGACTGAATGCCATAAAGTGCATCAGCCGGTATGGTCAATTCTCCGATAAAGTCCTTTTCGACCCGTGTATTCATGGAATCAGGAGATTTTTTCGTGAACAATTTT
>CAYLTH010000143.1:0-7075 GCA_964386485.1 uncultured Bacteroidales bacterium
GAGTGGTGGTACGGAGCAGGATTCAGTGTTCGGCCGATGATTATTACGTATGTATTGCTTTCGCTTCCGCTGGGATATTTGCTGTTGTGGATAAACAGCAGGGGAATTGTGCTGAAAAGCCTGCTGATCCTGATGATTTCAGGTAGTATTTTCATGAATCTCTTTTACTGGTGGCAGTTTAATCACTACATACTTGATCCATACCGGACAACAAAAGCGTATTACTGGGCTGTCTTCGGGAGAACCAGGATCGATACCGAAGTAAGAAAATATTTATTGCTTGAGCGGTCTGCCAAAGGGAACGATGTATTTCCAACGGAGAATAATTTCAGCCGGAAAGAAATCCTTAACATGAATTTCTCAGACATAACAGAGGAATATGAAGCCTGTTATGAAAAAGATAGTACTGGAAATGGAATTTTTCGTCTCGATAGCACTGAGCAGTTTTCACCAGGTATGAAAACCCCATACCGGAAGCTTTCATTAAAACCCAGCGCATGGTTTATCGCAGAGGTGGATGTGAAAATTCCGTTGGGATATCAGGGTGAACTGCCATGTCTGACTGTGACCACCGAACGCAAGGAAGGAATTTACGCCTACCGGACAGCCTGTCTGAATGCTGATACAACAAAATACGGCCAGTGGCAGCATCTCCGGCTCGAATACCTCACACCCGAATTTCGCAGTACCCGCGACAATATTCAAAGTTATATGTGGCATCGCGGCAAAATGCCGATTTATATTGATAATTACAGGGTGGTGATGTACGAATAGGGTTTCAGGGTTTCTGGTTTCTGGTTTGATGGACTGGTAGATTGGTATATTTGCATATTAGGCTTTGGTTCTGGAAAAAACTGTGCTAAAGTGTTAAAAATTGCCGTTGATTTTAATCAACGGATCAGAGAAGGGAGGTTAAAACCCCCGACTCGGCAAAATCCAATAAGATCGACGCTGTTTGCTGGGAGGGTTGGAGGCAGATGAAACGAGTTCAAGTGTTCCGGTTAGTTGTTTGGTTGTTGGCGCGATGGTTTGCTGATAGGCGAAAGATATACTCTGAAGATGAGTTTATTTGCCATATATTTGTATCAAAAAAGAAGTAATAATACTATGGATATTGTAAAATTCGGTAAAACCGCCGTATACCTGAATATTTTCGGGATCTTATTTTCCGGACTGATTTTTCCGGTCGCTTCCATGCTCTTAACACCCATGCCTCCATGGAAAGATGCAGCATTGTTCGTGGCATCCTGGCATCCTTTGCAAACTGCTACTTTTTTTTGCGGTTATTTCCTGATCACCGGATCGGTAATGACGTTTATTGCTTTGTATCTGCTGAGTCAGGCTACCAAAAAAGTCTGGGCTTTAACGGGATTAATGATTCATTGCATTTTTGCAGGCATTGTTTTTCTGAACTACATCATTCAGACTACCTATATTCCTTTTCTGGCCATGAACAACCCGCCCGAAACTATTTTCATTTTGCCGGTATTGACCATGGCTAATCCGGGTTCCCTGGCCTGGGCTTTCGAAATGTATGGTTGGGGAGGAATCGGTTTGTCCTATATTTTTATGGCGTGGATTTTCAAAGATATCCCAAAAACCAAACTTTTGCGATTTCTTTTTGTCCTCAACGGTGTATCCAGTATCAGCTCTGCACTCCTGACTTCCTATGATATGAACTGGCTTTTTTCTTCTTCAGGTCTTAGTGCTCTGGTGATCTGGAATACCCTGGTGCTGGTGATTGATATATTACTATTGATTTATTTTCGCAAAATTCAACCTGAAGTATTCTGGAAAAATCCGTGATAATCAGTGGAATTCTTGGATAAATTAGACCTTGTACCAAGGACGACTATGGACTATCGACTATTGACTATGGACTATACGACCCATCCACATCGCCTGCACAGATTCCTTTTATATTCAGAATTAACTGTTCGCCCTGCAAAAGGTTGAACGTTGTTTCTTCAAAAATCCAGTCATCGGTAGGGAAGCCATTCAAATAACCAACAAATCGTTTCATCACATCCAGTGCGTCAGTTGTATTAATGTAGGAGGTTTGGTTTACATCGGCTGCCTGCAGACGGAGTCCCTGTAGCGTTGTAATGCCAACAAAATGCTTCATTACACCGAGTGCATCCACCGAATTAACACCACCCCAGATTCCGTTATGCTGCAGCTCAATCGTAAACAATCCGGCATCAAGACCTTCAAATGAATAACTGCCATCGGATGCAGTGGTAGTGGTTTCAACAGTCAGTCCATCTTTAAGCAGATGTAACACCACTCCTGACAGCGGAGTTCCGGCATTATTATCATAGCTCACAATACCACTGACCGAAGCTGTTGCAGGCACCCGTTCAATGATACGGTCGATTTCATATTCATGACCATCCAGATCCCGTATAATTAAATGAACCCAGTAAAGGCCTGTATCAGGAAGGTTAATCAATATGGAATCAGGATCAGGACCCGGCACTGTAAATGAGGCAAATGATGATTTATTACTTGTAACTATGGCTTCAGGTTTCGGGCATATAATTATATTTTCGGTTACGACTGCTCCGTCAGGCGGATACAAATTTCCCTCAGAATCCGTAAAACCGCTGACCGCACCGGTTACAGGATCCATATCACCATATATGATCTCACCTGAAGATGGGTCCATGTAATCGACCCTGTATTTCCCGTTTGCCTGTATTTTATTAACAATGGAATTGAAGGTCATGAAGTGCCCCATATCAACCCCGTCTTCTTTCCAGTTAAATAAAGTAATGACATCCTGGCCCTTTTCGAGTTCATTGCGCATTTCTTTCCATGAATCCTCATTGAACTTTCGATCAATAGTGCCATCCGGCTTGTCGCTTTCATACTGCTTGTGCCGCACTTCATAGCCTTTGCCTTTTTTGGCGAGCCATTTTTCGGCGGCTTTAGCCAGGTCATCACCATAAATCGGGACATCGCCCGGTGTCCCGCTCGAATCACGCAACATTCTTATGATAGCGGTATCCGCCAATGACCCGCATATTCCGGTATCACCCTGTGCTGCGAACCACCTGAAACAGGCTGTGAGTGCAGTCGGGCCGCAATCATTGGCACCCGGCTGTGCAATAGCTGGAACCCCTTTGGCAAAACTATCAGGTTTTGTTACAATTGCACAATACAATTCCGAGATATTGGCTAAAACAGGCTCAACATCCAGATAGACGGAAGGTGAAGTTGTGGTAAACCAATCCGCAATATTTAAAAGTACTGATGACGGCGGAGAAGGATCAATTTTTATAGTTTCTGCCATATACCAGTCTTGTCCGTCACGGGTAACTTTTGCAAATACCATAAGCGGCTGTGAGAGTGTAAGGGTAGTGTAACTTCCAAGAGGTAACTGACAATTCCATCCGTCAATACCTTCACTCAGATCAATAGGGCCTGTGGCACCATAAGATGTTCCACCGGTATCGATACTTCCCGGCCAGTGGATATAATATGGCCAGCCATCAAAAGGTTCGGAACCCGGAGCAAAAAAGTCACCAACCTCAAGGCTTGTTAAAATATTCTGAGCATTACTGCCTAATAATTCCACCTCCAATGGTTTCACAGGATCCGGTGAAACCCAGTTATGCTGAGGCAATGGATTCAGATAATCCCCTGCACGAATTGATAATCCTGTTTTTTGTACCTCGATGAACAAATCCTTGCAGGATGGTGGAGCAGAAGGCGGGTCGATATGATGGATAAAGTGGATCCCGGGTCCCGCTAATTGCGGGTTAAAATGATTATTCATGACTCCCGTCCCAATATAAAACCCACCAGTTGGCGGTCCTGACCTTAAAGGAAAAGGCTCTGACTCCCATGCAACCTTAAAGGTATCTGGCTGACATGGACCAAGGACCCTGATCGGGATCGTCTGAAACCCACTGTTTCCATTGGCATCGGTTACTTCAACGGACATCCAGAATAATCCGGCTTCAGGTAAGGTAAAGGTAAACGGTTGAAGATCCGGGACCGGTGACTGAAAAGTTGCAATAGCCGGCGGAGGGGTCGACTGTTGCGGGCAAATGACCAGATAGCTGGTGATCTGCGCGTTTTGCGGAGGATAAAAATCACCGTTCGAATTTTGAAAACCACCAGAAATTCCTGTAACCGCATTTAATTCTCCCCAAACATACTCTCCTGTTGAAGGATCCATGAATCCTACTTTATAATTCCCGTTTGGCAATGGGGTATTAATTATGGCATTCATCGTCATATAATGACCTTTTCGTGAGCCATCCGGGTCGGTCCATGTAAATAATGGAATGACATTCTGACCCTTTTCAAGTTCAGATCGCATGAATGCCCAGTCGGATTCTTTCCAGTCGCCTATAACCGCACCTGATGCATCTTTTTTTGCAGGATGGAAGAACCTGGCCGAGTAGCCTTTATCACTCAGCCATTTCGCAGCGCCTGCAGCAAGTTTATGATCATAAGTTCCTACAGTATCAATAGTTTCACAAAGTACCTTTAAAGAATCAATCAAATCATCTTCGCCCAGACCTCCCAGAATAGCCGGATCTCCGTTAGCAGCAAACCATCCAAGGCAGGAAGCCAGTGCGACAGGTCCACAATCATTAACTCCCCACTGCGGAATCAAAGGGACACTTTTCTGGAATGTATCCTGTTTGGTTGTAATTAACATCCTGATCATTTCATCAAAAACTGAAGGCTGATCAATAGTGACCGATTGAGGGCCCTCAAAAACATCAAAATAACTATCGGCAAAGGGCATATCAGCCAATAATGAACCATTGATCGTAATATCTACTTTATCAGGTCTTTGCGGCAGAAAACGTACATTGGATTTTTGCGGAACATCTAAAAAGGTATTGTCCGGCTGAAGTACCCTTGCTCTGAAAAATACTTCAGGCCACCATAATGGAATGAGGCTAAAATCCAGATATCCTGTCCAGCCGTCAGAGTTACTGTTGGCCCCCGAAATGGGACCCGGAGCTGCTGCCTCTGTTCCATCTGTATCGGTATCAAAGAGAATCCAGTTGACCGAATCAGGAGAATATTCAAAATTAACGATCGGATAAATTGTACCGGATGGAGTGGTTCCTGTGAGTTTTACAGGTATAATATCACCATGCGAACCAAGATAATTATTGGGTTCATATGGAAGAAAATATTCACCCACCACTACTTTCATTTCAGAAGGAGTGATTACAGTGCCGGAAGTATAGGAAACCGGGTAATACCGGTAATCCTCATGTCCTTCCACATCAAGAAAAGCCAGTTTGAGCCAATATAACCCCTGTGAAGGGAGGCTAACTGAATAAGGTGCAGGATCAGGGCCGCTTAATACTATATTTGTACCCGGCATTTGTCCGGGCTGAATCGGGCAGATAACAATATAACTCGTAATTTCTGCTCCATCAGGCGGATAGGTGTCACCGGAAGAATTTTCATAACCGCTGATTGTACCCGTTGCAGGGTCAATTTCACCCACTATAATCTCTCCGGTAGCAGGATCCATAAAATCAACCTGATAATTGCCATTAGGAAGTTTGTTATTCAGAAATGAATTCATGGTCATAAAATGGCCTCCGTTTGTACCATCTGCATTGACCCAGTTAAATAATGGGATTACATCCTGCCCGTTCTCAAGTTCACTTCGCATCTGTTCCATGTTTTCAGGAGTCCATTGGCGCGAAACACCACCCGCACCGTCAGGGCCATATGTAGAGATATGTCTGACACTATATCCCAGACCATGTGCACCAAGCCACCATCTAATGCCAGCCGCCAGATCATCATCCCAGGTGCCTTCTGCATCATCAGTCCGGCATATCGTCTTCAGACTATCAATTAAATCTGCAATTGACATTCCACCCATAATTCCGGGATCACCCTGCATTGCAAACCATGACAAACAGGCTGCTACAGCCGTCGGACCACAATCCATTGCGCCTGGTTGCTGAGTACCCGGTACTCCCTTACTGAAATATTCCGGTTTAGACTCTATACCAATTCCACTTTGCAGCAGGTTGGCAGATAAGGGATTAATATCAATCTCTATGGTACCGGTTTCTGTATCCCAGAATCCTGTAGAAGGATCAAAGTTCAATCCGGAAAAACTAACCGACACCGATGAGGGTGGAGAATAATCAATCATGACAGGATATTCGGTCTGAACCTGCTGACTGGATCCATCCGGGAAAAAAATATCTGCCCTGAAATTCCAGGGAGCTGTAGATGGAGGTAACTGTAAAGGCTGGAAGTACCCTTTCCAACCGTCAAAACCCGTTAATGCAGGCTGAGGGCCGGGAGCTTTGAAATCCACTCCGTTCCCATCAGAATAGAAAGGAATCCAGTTAACCCCATCTGATGAGGCACTAAACTGAACACCGTTAATGACCACATCGTGAGGCAGGCCGGTCAGTCTGACCGGTACTGCATTTTCCTCTGCCGAAAGGTAATAATGTGCAGGCCATGGTTTCAGATAATCTCCAACACTGAGATGTAAGCCTTCATAAAAGGTAAGAGGCTGAACATGAATGATGAAATTACAAAACCCTGATGAGGTGCCAACAACAACCATATACTGAATTAAATGAGGCCCCGGACCTGCAAACTGAGGGAAGAACGTGTTTTCAATTACACCCGGCCCGCTATACATTCCACCCGGGGGATCAGCCCCTGTCAGTGTGAAAGGTGGTGCATTTAAATTAAGGGTAATATCAGGAGGACATACAACTGTAATTTGCGCTAGTAGCAAAAGTTGCATCATTAAAAGTATTAATGTAAAGAATGTCCGCCGAAAGGTACTGTTCTGAATAGGGTGTTGGTACTTCATAATCCTTTGGTATTTAAGCCGCTAAATTACGGTAATGAAATACCTTAATGCAAGTATTTTCATACTTAAATTGTTAATTTATATACAAGAACTCACCTATGAAAATTCTAATGTTGCTATGATCAACGAAATAAAAAAAGTTCTAACTTGTTAGCCGAAAAACAAAAGACCGGAAAACATTGTACAGAATAGAAAGCAAACTCGACCTGAAGAGCCCTGAGTATCTGAATAACAAGGCTTTAT
>CAYLTH010000144.1:0-7001 GCA_964386485.1 uncultured Bacteroidales bacterium
ACCATAAAGGTCGATCCGGTTCCATGAATGGATTCAGCCCTTAGCGTAGCTCCGATTAACTCGGCATAGCGCTGACACAGGGTAAGTCCCATCCCGTTTCCTTCATGACTGCGCCCGATTCCTTCACTGGCCTGCCGGAAAGGCTCGAAAATGAATTTCAGGTGTTCTTCCCGGATCCCAATCCCGGTATCCTTAATGCTCAGTGAAATATTGCAGCCATTCTCCTGCTTTGTTTTCTCAAGAATAACCCATACATAGCCTGTTTCGGTAAATTTGATCGCATTGTCAAGCATAAAAAACAGAATATCAGCAAACATCTGTTTATCCGTTTGAATCATGATTCCCGGCTCTATTTCCTGCCGGATAATCAGCCCTTTTATATCCGCCTGATTCCGCAATCGGTCAATCTCGGTCGAAATAACTTCCGTTGGATCAAAAATCTCAGCAACAGGATGGCTCTTCCTGGCTTCCAGGTCTGATAATTTCAACATGGACGTGAAAGTTAGCAATAGCCGTTGACCAAGCAGCACAATATTATTCAGCATTCGCTTGTCTTCGGGGTCTGTTGCCTGTTCTCCGAGGATCTCTCCATAGCCCAGAATGCCATTTAAAGGCGTGCGCAGTTCATGGCTCATATTCAGAAGCAGCGAAGATTTAAGCCGGTCGCTTTCTTCGGCCAGATTTTTAGCGGTTTCGAGTTCCAGTGTTTTGTCTCTGACCATATTACTCAGGATAACCTGTCTGTTTTGCAGGAAACGCACCAAAATGGTTATAATTAACGTCGTGAGTAACATGCTCAGCCCGACTATCCACCAGTTACGCATGGGGTTGGCAGCCAGATAATCCTTATTGGCATAAGAGATAATGGCATATGTTCGTCCGAATGCAAAAACAGGGCTAATCTCAAAATAGGGGTATTGATTGTAGGATTCCGGATTTATAATAGCAGAAAGGATTGAATTGTTCTTGTCCGATGTTGTGGCAATTACTTTCGGACCTTCTTCATTTACAAGATCAACGATATCCAGCGAAATTTTCATTCTCCCATCCGTGTTTCGGCCAAAAACTTTTTCAACCACCCTGGCTACATCAACCATACAGACAACATAGCCTGAATCCTGATATGTTCCCTGCTTTTTTGAAACATGATCGAATGCCATAATCAAATGCTTGACCTGCTGCTGCTCTTCATCTGTTTCCGGATCTCCGGCAGTCACCAGGCCGAGTTTACCGGCCGTTTCCATGATGTTGCGGTATCCCGGATCCGACTGAAGATCAAATCCGGCCCGAAACTTCTGGAAATTACTGGGTTCGATAAAGTGGACAGGATATATACAGGTTTGGAGCGGAGCTATATATTGCTCATCGCTGTTAAAGCACACACAGGGAGCCCATAAAAAGCCAACCCCTGGATTATTCAGGGTAATTGGTGAAACAAATCGCTCAAATTCAGCACGTTCTACATTCTGGCTGCTAAAAAAGTAATCCCGTACAAGGGTGAGATTTTGCTGAATAGTCTTAAATTCACTCCTGACTTTTTCGAGATAGGGCTCCGCCTGCAACCGAAACAAACTGGCCTGTGACCGCCGCTCGGTTTCCCGGCTCACCAGACTGATCGTGATTGTTAAAAAGATTCCGACTATTGCAATCAGATAGGATTCGATGTACCGGTAACGGCCGGTTACATGCCCATGCTGATGACTCCGCCGGTATATCAGGAAATAGCCGATTCCGATCATCAACAGGGTAAGCAGGGTTGCACCCAGGGGTAATACCCTGACCAGCATGATCGATTGTTCCCAGTCAGATGTTGGAATATCGATCCCCACAACCATAATGACTTTTCCGGTATAGGGATCTAATACAGGGGAGAGACCGGAAATAAATGTGCCATATTCATCTTTAATCGGGCCTATAACAATGGGTCTGCCGGTCCGGAAAACACTATAATCGTCTTTCGTAGGTTTTTGATAGATAGTACCGGGCAGAGAACTCATTGGATCTCCCGGACTGTATGTTTCAGGACCAAAAACAATGCGGCCATTGCGGATGGCCATACTATAGATCCCTCTTTGTTTGATCAACTTACTGTAAGCTATCATCTGCATCCGGATCCGCTGAAATGCAGGCGAGGAACTGTCGGATGCTGTAAAACTCAACTGTCTGACTAATAGAGGACTAATTGCTGTGGCAATTTCTTCCGTCTGCAAAAGAATCCCTTCCCGCAGATTATTATCAGCAACACGGGCACGCCATTGCGTAATGTGTACACCTCCGGTCAGTACAACACCAACCATCAGAATAAACAATAACAACGAACGATACCTGGCCCGTATGCGTATCTTCATACTTTACTTTACAGTTTAAGAATAGTTTATAAAAACAATTTTTTAAACCCCGTTTTCCGGTGTTCAGACTGTATACGTAAAAGATGGCAAAGGGTTTTCAGTATTCAGATTTTCTTTTCAGATTGATATGGGATGCAGCACGGTGCGGATATAATCCAGAATCGCCTGTCCGGTCTCCTGTGCCAGCATCACTTTGTTGAAATCAACCACATAATTGTTCTGATACTGAAGGATCAGGCAATCCCGGCCATCCGAACCCGGCATCACCCCTGAAAAGTAGAAGCCAAGCTTTTCGAAATCGGGTGTCAGAGCGGCAGTCGCTTCTTCCTTCAGCGGAAGGTACAGGTAAATCGTCTCAAAGCGCTCCAGACACAATTGATGGAGATTGTTTTTTATTTGAGTCACACTATCTTCCCCATACCGGTTAATCGTCAGTTTGGCAACCTTATTGACCAGTTCCGGTTGCATGCTGATGATGCTTTCTCCGGTCAGTACCAATGTTCCGGCAGGTTTGAAAACAGGCTGAACTCCAAGCTTTTCATAGATAAAGCGCACAATGTCAACATGACGTTCCGGGACAAAAAGTTCGAGCTTTTCCGGAAACTGAAGATAGCGGTATAATACGGCTACGCTTTCACGCTGCGATTTCCCTTCAATGATGCCTTTGTATTCGCGTTCCACACCGCATGAAAGCAGAATGGCCACTTCACTGAAACCGAATTTCAGGATGCTCTTCTGCGAGTAGGGGTGGGTAGTGATTCCACGGGCATAAATGGCGGTAAAATTACGCTGACGGCCATCTTCAATGAGAGCTGGTGTCAATTGATTGAGACAGCCCTGTCCGCGGTATTTGGGCATCGTAAATGCCACACCAAGCTGAGGAACCAGCGGGTCGCGCTCTTCAACCTCCAGGGCTGTATGGCCAATCACAATATTGGTATCGGTAACGGCTACATAGGATATGAGCTCATTGCGTTCGTTCATTTCGCGCACCCGGTCGGGGAAGTAAATATGATCGAGCACATAGGTATACCCGTATGAGCAATACGCTCCCCTCGAAACTTCCACCGCTTCTTCCGGTACCATCCGGCGTACACTGTATATCACCGATCCTTTGGGCAGGGTTTCTTCTTCCATCGCCGCCTTGGCTTTCTGAAGTTCGGCCTCTTCCATCAATTCATCAATGGGCTTATCAGAGCGGTACTTGAAAAGCCGCACCTCCCGGCCTTCTTTCCCCAGATTCACAAACGACACTTCGTCCAGCATACTTTTCATCAGGAACAGCCCCAGACCTTTGCCATCATGTTCCGCCGAAATCTGTTCCTTATTGTATTCCGGTAACAGACTCACATCAAAAGGAAGCCCTTTCTCTTTGATCACAACACGGATTCCCAGGGCCTCGCTGGCAATCACCACATCAAACGTAGCTTCTTCTCCCGGTGCAAAGGCGTGTTGTATAACATTGGCACAGGCTTCTTCCACACCCATCTCGATACGGGTGATGTCGTTGTTTTTAAACCCGGCCATCTCTGCCGTAATCCGCACAGAAGCAAGTACATGGGTCAGAAAGGATAAGTCATTCGGAATGGTCAGCATGACCTGTCTGGGATTGTTGCTCATAATCGAAAGTTTTAGTAAACGAATCCGGGGGGTGAGGCAAATATAAAAAATAACATAATTCTGACCATAGAATTATGGATTTATTATTTTAGCCAATAATTAGATCCTTTATGAGAATTTCTGTTTTGTTTACCTTCCTGTTAGCCATGATAATTTTCAGGATGTCTGCTCAGGATAATGCGCTGGTTCCGGGTTATATTGTCATGTTAAACAAGGATACCATCCATGGTTTAATCCTCGACAAAACAGATACTGATTTGAGAGAACTGGTGTTTTTTAAAAAGAATGCGGCAGATTCGCTGAAGTCGTTTTCATCAACGCAAATTTTAGGGTTTGGATTTGAAAATGGAAGGATCTTTGAAAAATTTGCCTACATCATCAATAAACAGGACACAATCCGGGTTTTCGCCAAACGACTGATCAAAGGAAAGATCGATGCATTTGAATTAAAACCTCTGAAGGGAGGAGACCCGATGTTCTTTCTGGTCAATAATTCAACCGGGCGCAAGGTTCAGCTTGAACCCCCGGTTCAGGAAGTAGTTACGGATAAAAGCGGAAAACAGGTTGTTGTGGAATACAGACGATATTTAATGGCACTAAGTACCGTAAAAGCGAATTCAACTTCCAATATCGCACCGGAATCCGATTTTAGGTATTCAAGAAGAAGAATTTTACAAAACATCACAACGTATAATACCGCATTTCAACCAGAGTTTCCGCTTAAAAAGTATACAGAACGCAAAACGGTTTCCTATGATTTTTCGCTGGGATCCCCCATGGACTTTGATCGCATGAAAAATGAATTTCGATTGGCTGTTTACCGCAATTTAAGGTATCCCGAAGATTCTCGGTCGTTTTCATTTTTCATGGGTATTACGTACCGATACTACAGCGATCCGACGAGTGCTGTCATCTCTCACAGGGATGGTTTCGATACCAAACACGCTCATTTTCTTTCCTTTATTCCGGCAGGGATGCAGTTTCAGCGGAAATCAGGATTAATTAAACCGTATTTTTATGGGGGAATGGGCCTGATGCTGAATATGGAAACCATACAGAAAATTGAAGATTTTCAGCCTGCCGGAATAGAAAATTATAGTAAATTTTTTCTTGCAGTAAATATTGGATCCGGGTTGAAATTTAAAATTAACAAGCATAATTTCTTTGTCGAAGTCACTCCGGCAATATTGTTTAGCGGTTTCTTCCTTAATTTAGGGTATTCGCTTTAACCGTTCAATGTATTGAATATCAATTTGCTAAATCTGTAAATTTTGGAATCTGACTGCCCTAATTCTTCTCTCTGGAAAAACTACAAAATGAAAACATTCTCAATCAAAATAGTCCTGTCAGCCATCCTGTTCACAGTCTTAAATTTACGGGTATCAGCCGATACAAATGATAGTACTGCTGTGATCATCGATAGTATCACAGCCACGCCAAATCCATTTTGTGAGGGTGGGAGTGTTCAGTTAAATGTCTATGTGTCAGGAGGATCGGGAGCATATACTTACGAATGGACTTCTATTCCTCCCGGACAGACATTCACGATTGCAAATCCTGTTGTAAATCCTTTACTAACAACCGACTACATTTTAACTATAAACGACGGTCTAAATCCGCCGGTAAGCGATACCATCACAGTGATTCTGACCACGAATAACGTAACGGGTGGTGTTATTGGTTATGATCAAACGATTTGTGAAGGAGATGACCCGATGCCTTTTGTTGAAATCACCCCTGCAAGTGGATCCGGGAACCTCACCTATCTATGGCAATGGAGTGGAAATCCCTCTGGTCCATGGAATTATATAATCGGAGCAACGAATGCAGTTTATAATCCTCCGGCACTCATACAAACAATTTATTATCGCAGGATAACCACCAGTACGCAAAATAATTGCCAGACTTCCGCATTCAGCAATGTCGTAAGTATTCAAATTAATTTTGTCAATGGAGGGACAATTGGCTATGACCAGACGATTTGTCCGGGCAGTGATCCACCCTTAATCATGAGTGTTAATGCAGGAAGTGGTAACTGGATTTGTTATCAATGGCAAATGTCAGTATATTCGAACGGACCATATACAAACATTCCTGGAGGAGTTGCAGCGGAATATGATCCTCCGGTTCTGACCACCAGTGCCTGGTTCAGACGGATTACAATAAGTCAATTAAATGGGGTCGTGTGCCAGGATATATCAAATACTGTAGCGATTACAATCAGTGGTTACTTGCCGGTTGCGGCTGGGTCTATAAACGGAGTCACAACTGTTTGTCAGGGTCAAACCAATGTGGTTTATACAGTACCCCCGATACAATTTGCAAGCTCTTATTTATGGACAGCACCGATTGGAGCAATTATCAGTTCGGGAGGATGGTCTTCGAATACCGCGACAGTCAGTTTCGGTCCTTATTCAAGCAGTGGAATGATTACTGTAAGAGGGATGAATTATTGTGGCAACGGGCCAGTGTCAAGCCTTTCTGTAACTGTTCATCCCTGTTCAACAGTAAGTGGATCATTAAGCTATGATAACACAGCGGCCACTCCGATGGCGAATACAGGCATTCAGCTCAACACTTCCGGTGGAACCTATAAGAGCACTGTTACGGATCAGGGTGGGAACTTCATGTTTAATGAGGTATTTCCTGGCAATTATACTGTACAACCTGTGATTGCCAAAGTTCCCGGTGGAAATAATGCAACGGATGCAATGCTAAGTTTACAGGAATTTTTGAATACCGGTACGCTGCAAGGCTTAAAATTAGCAGCCGCGGACGCAGATAGTTCGGGATATGTGAATGCAGTGGATGCTCTTCTCATTGCAAAAAGGTTTGTCGGGTTAATTAGTGGGTTTCCTGCAGGCGACTGGTACTCGGAAATTGTGCAGATACAGGCTGTTCAGGGAAACAATCTCTCGGCTTTTCTTAAATGCATTTGCATCGGGGATGTAGATGGCAGTTATACACCTCCTGCCCAGAAATGAATTTTAAGGATTGCCATGCAAAATTTTACGGTTATTTCTTATATTTGTT
>CAYLTH010000145.1:0-1673 GCA_964386485.1 uncultured Bacteroidales bacterium
TAAATGGTGTTAAAAATTGGCCGACATTATCTCCGACCGGTGCCAGCATCAATTCCGGAAATCCGGAGCCAATGGCCGAGATGATCAGCAGGACCGCAGCCACGATCAGGCTGTTGCGTCGTCCAAAGCGGAGTGCCATCCATCCGCCGGTAAGACCTCCGATGATACAGCCGATCAGCGCACTCGACACAGTAAAGCCCAACAGGGAGTTCGCCATCGTTTCGGAGAGGTTCCGGGGATCAATAAAGTTGATTTTCAGGGAGTTGACCGTTCCGGAAATGACAGCTGTGTCATATCCGAACAGCAATCCGCCCAATGTGGCTACCAGGGTTATTCCCCACACATAGGGCATGTTTATTTTGTTGTTTCCCATTGGGTCAGATATATCGGGTGATTAACTGTTCCAGCATTTCCTGTTTCCCGCTGGTTATTTTCGGTTCACCTTCGGATAATGCGATATGGCGCAGATCCTCAAGTGTTAACAGCCCATGTTCAAACGCATTTCCATTCCCGGAATCAAAGGATGCATAGCGCTGCTGTTTCAGTTTTACAAAATCAGATTCATGCAGGATCCGGTCGGCAATCAACAGGGCTCTGGCGAAGGTATCCATGCCGGTTATGTGTGCTATGAAAAGATCCTCCGGGTCGGTGGAATTACGGCGGGTTTTGGCGTCGAAGTTGATTCCTCCCGTAGTGAATCCACCAGATTGCAAAATCACCAGCATCGCCTCAACGGTCTCCTGCAGACTCACCGGAAACTGGTCGGTATCCCAGCCATTCTGGTAATCCCCCCGGTTGGCATCTATACTGCCCAACATGCCGGCATCAGCAGCCATCTGTAACTCATGATCAAAGGTATGACCGGCCAGTGTGGCATGATTGACCTCGATATTCAGTTTGAAATCACGATCCAGCCCATAATGCCGGAGAAAGCCGATCACCGTTTCAGCATCAAAATCATATTGATGTTTGGTGGGTTCCATGGGTTTGGGTTCGATCAGGAAAGTCCCGCTGAATCCTTTGCCCCGGGCATAATCGCGGGCCATGGTCAGAAACCGCGCCAGATGGTCCTTTTCACGTCTGGTGTTGGTGTTGAGCAAGCTAAGATATCCCTCACGACCACCCCAGAATACATAATTTTCGCCACCAAGCTCTATCGTTGCATCGAGTGCATTTTTAACCTGGGCACCGGCATTTGCCACCGCCAGGAAATCGGGATTCGTCGCTGCCCCGTTCATATACCGGGGATTCGAAAACACATTCGCGGTTCCCCATAATAATTTCACTCCCGATTCCTCCTGCTTTGCCTTAGCATATCCGACAATTGCGGAAAGACGGTCTTCAATCTCTTTCACGCTCCCATCTCCGGTGAGGTCGGTATCGTGAAAACACCAGAAGGGGATTCCCAGTTTGGTCATAAATTCAAAAGCAGCATCAATCCTCGAACGGTTGCGTTGCAGAATGTCGGACGGAAGATCCCAGGGAAATTTTTTAGTACCCGGGCCAAAGGGATCGCCCCCGGTGCCGCATAAGGTATGCCAGCATGCCATCGAAAAACGCAAATGATCTTTCATCGTTTTTCCGCGTACAACCTGGTTTTCATCATACCACTGGAATGCAAGCGGGTTTTTCGTTTCTTTTCCTTCAAACGGGATCTTTCCGATGCCTTTGAA
>CAYLTH010000145.1:1773-4562 GCA_964386485.1 uncultured Bacteroidales bacterium
GACTGAGGAACATATTGGTATTGGCGGCCCTGATAACCGAAGGCGTAATGCCGGTTTCCTTCATGGCCTCCATTCCATACCGGAATGCAAAAGCAACCCCTTCCTGAGCCGCACGGAAAAGATGAGCCTGTGTATGTCTGTTGTAATTCAAACCGATAAACCGGCCACCGGTATCGCGGTTCTGGAGCATGCGTTCGGCCCCGTTACCAAAGGGGATGATCGTCAGACCTTCCGAACCGGCTGGTATGGCTTTGGCTTCATCGTTCATCTGATCATACGTTTTACCGCATGCAATATTTTTTCGCAACCATGAGTTCAAAATACCGGTTCCATTGATACACAATAAGATCCCCAATCTGTTGGCCTGTTCGGTATGGTTAACGTGTGCAAAAGGGTTGACCCGGTACAAGGGATCTGCGATCATGCGATCTGTTACCCCGTAAACCACACCGGATGTGCCGGCAGTGGCTGCCACTTCTCCCGGGTTCATAACATTGAGTGAAAATGCGTTGTTGGGCTGATCTCCGGCTCTGTAGGTTACCGGAATCCCGGGTTTCATCCCGAGTTCGCCGGCAATGGATGTCAATAAGCGACCCTGATCGCCAAACGCAGGGACAAGCGGACAAAGGAGATCCTGTGAAATACCGGAAACCGAGAGGATTTCTTCAGAAACCCGGTGCTTGGGGAAATCCCAGAAAATTCCCTCCGATAATCCGCTGAGGGTGGTATTCATTTCCCCGGTAAGCCGGTACCCGATATAATCTCCGGGAAGCATAACACGGTAGATCTTTTCATAAATTTCGGGTTCATTTTCCTGAACCCAGCACAGTTTCGAAGCAGTGAAGTTTCCGGGGGAATTCAGCAGGTGCGCCCTGCAATAGTCCGCACCCAGTTTCGCAGCCAGCGTGTTTCCGGTCTCAACGGCACGACTGTCGCACCAGATGATGGACGACCGAAGCGGATTTCCCTGCCTGTCGAGGCAAACAAGTCCGTGCATCTGGTAGGTTATCCCAATGGCAGCAATATTTGATGCATGCTGAGGACATTGGTGAACCGCATTGATTACTGCCCGTTTGGTATTTTCCCACCACAACTCCGGGGACTGTTCTGCCCAGGCTGGTTTTAATGCGGTAATGGGCATTTCGGTATCGGGCATACTCGCCTTCGAAATACACTGTCCGCTTGCCGCATCGTACACCGAAACTTTTATAAATGAACTGCCGATATCGATCCCGAGTGTTATCATGGGTTAAAATTTGCTGAATCCAAAGTTGCATGCAAGTTAAAAACTATTTTTGTACAGCAAACATGAAAGACTACTCGTTCGAGACGACAGAACTATACCAGATACAAGGTCTATCAACCGCATAATCACACATCAGCAAACAGATATGAAGCTCAGAAGAAATTTACGGAATATTATTTTCGTACGGTATTTTTACGTACATTTGTAAAAATATTTCAACATGAGTACTCCAATTAAAGAGCAGGCACGATTTGACGCAAGACTTTCGAAAGAGCAAAAGCAATTCTTTGAAAAAGCTGCTTATTTAGGCGGTTTCAGAAGTTTGACTGATTTTGTTATTCTGACTGTACAAGAAAAAGCAAAAGAAATTGTTCAGGAAAAGGAACAAATAATCGCTTCGGAAAAAGATAGTCAAATCTTTTTTGATGCAATCACAAACCCAAAGGAACCATCAGAAACATTAAAAAATGCTTTAACGGATTATAATGTCTTTGTTTCAAATTTAAAAAAATGATTGAGCTGTTAAACAACAAACACAATCGGGAGGATTTTAATTGTGGTAAAGAGCTCTTAAACAATTACTTAAAAACACAAGCTGGTCAAGACGTTAAAAGAAAATTATCTGCTTGTTTTGTGCTGACCGAAAAGGAAACAAATGTTATTCAGGGATATTATACACTTTCAAACAATAGTATTCCAATCCGTAGTTTTTCCGAACAAATTCAGAAGAAGCTTCCCAAATCCTATGCTTCCATTCCAACGACTTTGCTTGGAAGACTAGCAATTGATATCAGATATCAGGGAAGAGGAATTGGGAAAGTATTGTTAATTGATGCACTGAAGAGGAGTTGCGAAATTTCACAGGAAATCGGTTCATTTGCAGTGGTGGTTGACCCGATCGATGAAGAAGCCGAAAAATTTTATACCAAATACGACTTTATCAAACTACCTGACAGCCGAAAAATGTTTATAGCAACTAAAACATTACAAGAGCTATTCGGATAATGAACTTCTACGATGACTGCAAGAATGCGAGAATGCTGTAAGCGGAAGGGAAATGCACTGTTCTGCAGGTTGAGCCGGGACACTTGTCAGAAAACAAGGGTGAAATTTCCCTGCGTGACATGAATCGGGGCAGAGGCATAAAACCGAAACACTTTACTTCAAATGAAATAATGCTTATCTTTGCGTAGAGAAAAAATAAAACAATGGACATTCAAGCAAGAAAGTTACATTTTGTCCAAGAATTCCTTAGAGTTGCTGACGATGAACTTGTTACCAAACTTGAAAAGCTACTTCGAATTGAAAGAAAGAAAAGATTTGAAGAAGAATTGAGTACAATGACGATGAAGGAATTCAATGAAATCATTGATAAATCGGAGGACGACCATACTAATGAAAGAGTTACAGAAGCACGAAACCTTCTTAACCAAATTGATACATGGAAGTAAAGGTTCTGTGGTCAATTGCAGACAGAATCCCCAAAAGTTAGATAAAATTGTCGAATACCCCCCTGATCCAACAACGGTCGAATGTGGTTTTT
>CAYLTH010000145.1:4662-6953 GCA_964386485.1 uncultured Bacteroidales bacterium
ACCACCCGCTTTAGTTCCCGGATCTCCGGTTGGGAAAGCCTGCTGACCAGCTTTATTAGCCTTGATTTGTCGATGGTTCTGATTTGATCAATAACGACATAATTCAGGTCACCTTCCAATTGAATCTCAACACGGGTCGGATATTTCTTTGACCTGGAAGTAATCGGGGCAATTACGATTGTGTCGAGATAACGATTCATCTCATCCGGAGAAATAATAACACAGGGCCTGGTCTTTTTGATTTCGGCTCCAACGGTAGGGTCGAGGTTTACAATGTATACCTCATACTGATTTGCCTTCATCATTCAAACGTTTCATCCTCAAAAACATCATGAATAAGTAGCTGGTCATCACCGTGTTCATGCATCTCCCGAAATGCTGAGTCCCAGTTTTTCCGGGGAACCGGATCAGCCTTGATTATCAGGCAATCCTGCTCCATCACGACCTCAACAGTATCCTTGAATTCATACTTTTCAATGAGCATTTTACTCAACCTGATGCCACGCGAATTGCCGATCTGAATAATGGGAATTTTCATAGCTTCTTCAATTAGTAATTACAAAGGTATTACATTTTATATTTTTAGTCAATGAAAGGGGATCCTTTTTTCATAATTGATGTTAAAGAACTAAAACACTCAGCCCGTAACGGTGTTACATATTCAGTTTGCTGCATTAATTAATGTACCTTTGCAAACGGAGAATACCGCCTCAAAACGGGGTAAATCTGTTTGTTGTGCATAAAACCCTGTTTATATAATTTACTGATACTCAATATTATTATGATTACTGTTTCAAATCTGGCGATCCAGTTTGGCAAGCGTATCCTGTTTCAGGACGTGAATATGGTCTTTAATCCGGGCAACTGCTACGGAATTATCGGAGCCAATGGTGCCGGGAAATCCACCTTCCTTAAAATGCTTTACGGCGAAATGGACAATACCAAAGGAAGTGTATCTTTTGGTCCGGGCGAACGCCTTTCGGTGCTGAAGCAAAACCACACCGAATTCGATGAATTTCCGGTACTGACGACGGTTCTGATGGGACATGCCCACCTGTGGGAAGTGATGAATGAAAAAGATGCCATCTATGCCAAAACCGATTTTACAGAAGCCGACGGCAACCGGGCAGCAGAACTTGAAGAACAGTTTGCCTCCATGGACGGCTGGAATGCCGAAAGTGACGCAGCCAGTCTGTTAAGCGGACTGGGTATTAAAGAACATTTCCACCATCGCCTGATGAAAGACCTCGACGGGAAACTCAAGGTTAAAGTTCTGCTGGCACAGGCACTGTTCGGAAAGCCGGATAACCTGCTGCTCGATGAGCCCACCAACGACCTTGACCTTGACACCGTTAACTGGCTCGAAGGCTACCTGGCCAATTTCGAGAATACAGTACTCGTAGTCTCTCACGACCGTCACTTTCTCGATTCCATCTGTACCCATATCGTGGATATCGACTTCGGCCGGATCCAGCAGTTTCCGGGTAACTATACGTTCTGGTACGAATCGAGTCAGCTTGCGTTGCGTCAGCAGCAAACCCAGAACAAAAAAGCCGAGGACCGTAAGAAGGAATTGCTCGAGTTTATTGCCCGTTTCAGTGCCAATGCATCCAAATCGAAGCAGACCACCAGCCGGAAGAAAATGATTGAGAAGCTTAATTATGAGGAAATTAAGCCATCAACCCGTAAATATCCGGCTATCATTTTTACACCCGACCGCGAACCCGGCAATACCATATTAGAAGTAAAGGATTTGTCGAAAAGCATCGAAGGCGAAAAACTTTTTTCGCATCTCAGTTTCTCGATGCAGAAAGATGATAAGATTATTTTTCTCTCGCGTGATACCCGTGCCATGACTGCTTTTTTTGAAATCATCAAGGGGCATATTGAGCCCGATGACGGAAGCTATTTGTGGGGACAAACCATTACCAAAGTCTATTTGCCACTCGAATACGAAAAACTTTTTGATACCGACCTGAACCTGATGGACTGGCTCGGACAGTATTCCGATGATACCCATGAGCAGTATTTACGTGGCTTTCTGGGTAAGATGCTGTTTTCTGGAGAAGAAATTTTTAAGAAGGCGCGGGTTTTATCCGGAGGAGAGAAGGTGCGCTGCATGATTGCCCGCATGATGATCCGCAATGCCAACGTGATGTTGCTCGATGCACCCACCAATCACCTGGATCTCGAATCCATCCAGGCGTTTAACAATACCCTCATCAAGTTTAAAGGCAATATCCTGATGTCGTCGCACGATCATGAGTTCATCCAGACCGTTTGCAACCGTG
>CAYLTH010000146.1:0-6890 GCA_964386485.1 uncultured Bacteroidales bacterium
TCCCCTTCAATAAATGGAATTACCGGAAAATCAGGCACATGCAGCTTTCCGTCCTTTAAAAATATTTTCTCCTGGATCATTATTTTAATTTTGTTTTTGCGTTCGTAAAACTAACAAATATTTAACAATTGACATATATCGAATCAAAAAAAGACGAAGTTTTTTCCA
Source organism: uncultured Bacteroidales bacterium (assembly GCA_964386485.1). Classification (GTDB taxonomy): domain Bacteria; phylum Bacteroidota; class Bacteroidia; order Bacteroidales; family CAIXZF01; genus CAIXZF01. The sequence continues at coordinate 169 of CAYLTH010000146.1, forward strand.
ATTTCAGAACTGAAATTAAAAAAGTCAATTTTGTTCAAAGAAATACACTCACAAGTAAACAAAAAATTGAACCGAAAAGTTCAACAACAGCGATATGTTTCCGGAAAAACTTAACTCACCCGACTGATCTTCTCAAGTCGGTCAAAATCAAGGATTTCAATGGTCTTTCCATCTGTAAAAATCAGGCCTTCATCTTTAAACTCCTTAAAAATCCGGATGACACTCTCACTGGATAAGCCGGTAAGATCGGCCAGATCATTTTTGGAAATGCTTAGATGAAAACGCTTTAACTTGAATACACGCTGCGACAGACATAATAATATATCAGCAACCCGTCCGTGCGATTGTTTCATCGTAAGACAAAAGAATCGTCCGTAAATTAGGGCTGTTTCCTCATTTAAAATACTGATAACTTTGTTGGCAAAAGCTGCATTAGACTTCAATATCTGTTTAAAAATATTGATATCAATCATACTGACCACCGAATCCTCATAGGTTGCCACTGAATAGGTAAACTTTGAATTCCCGTCAAATATAGAAGGTAACCCGATCATAAAATTAGACGGACTAATCTTCAGGATTAAATCTTTCGGATTTCCTTCGAGATAAATCTTCACCAAGCCTTCTTTCAAATAAAGCACATGCGATGCAAATGTGCCCTGCTTAATAACGGTCTCCCCTTTCTTATAACGGATATCGGCTTTGTAATTATCAAACAACTCCTGATCGTCTGGTGTAAGAAAATCAAAACAACTAATATGCTGATTCTGAGCAAAGCAACTCGGAGCCTGAGTTCTTGATTCGTCCATAGTAATCCGTGTATAACAGTCCCCAAAATTAAGAAAAATATCGGATTTGTGCTTCATCATATAAAAACCTGATTTAAATCAGCTTTTTTCACGACGAATCCACGCTTAGATGTTAAGCAATATCAGAAGCGGGAGTTCACACGGCTTGTCAGGACAAGGTACCTTTGTTAACGAAATAACAATGGATTTCTTAACCAAATTTATTCATTTATTAACACAAAAAAAACATGAAAAAATTCTTCAAGTATTTCCTGATTCTGGCAATCATGCCTGCAATGCTTTTCAACGGTTGTAAAAAAGAGGATGATGACACTCCTGCTGAAACCTCCAATTTTGCAACACTTAAAACTTACATGGTTGCCAATAACATGGACTTACCTGCACTTCTTACTACCTGGACTGCTGATGCTAAAAAACAGTCTGCCGGTGGTATCGTTGACACCACTGACTATAGTATTCCCGGTTTTTACGTTGTGGATATCCGTACTGCTGCTGAATTTGCAACCGGTCACATCCGCAATGCCCAGAACACAACACTTGCTAATGTTGTAACCTTTTGTGCATCAATGACCGACAAACCGATCCTTGTTGTTTGTAAAACCGGTCAGACCGCAGGACATGCCGTTATGGCTCTCCGTTTATCAGGTCACGCTGATGCCAAAGTTTTAAAATTTGGTATGGCCGGCTGGCATGCTGATTTTTCAGCTCCATGGACAACCAACAAAGGAAACATCGCTGTTGGAAGTCCAAACTGGGTAACCACCGCTTCTCCTGCATTGGGTTCATACAGCTACCCAACCTGGAACTCAACAACACTGGATGGTGCTGCTCTTCTGAAAGAACGCGTAAACACCATGTTAACAACAGGTTACAGTGGCGAAACCGCTGCTAATGTACTTGCTACACCCGCTAACTGGGATATTTTCAACTACTGGAGTGCAACAGATTATACCACATTTGGTCACTTTACAGGTGCATATCAGTTAGGAACTATTTCAATGGCAGGTGATGAAATCAAAGCAATTAACCCTGCAAAAGCAAGTCTGGTATATTGCTGGACCGGCATGACTTCATCCATGGTTACTTCATGGTTAAACATCCTTGGTTACAACACCAAAGGCGTTCTTTATGGTGCCAATGCCCTTGTTTATGATCAGCTTCTTGCTGCCAACAAAACGGTTTACAAAAATGCTGCCGGTTTCCCTTATGTAATTGGTAAGTAAATACCCACAAAACCAAAGGCAGGATCTATCCTGCCTTTGGTTTTATAAAACCCATAACCATGAAAAAAATTACCCTCATAATTGCCTTTCTTCTTACTGCAGGCGCCTCTTTTGTATCAGCCCAGGGATGCCTCGACGGTCCTAAAGGTGACGGAGCAGCCATCATCGGGTACATTCAGCCTCAATTCGATTACAAATTCCTGGGCAATGATACAGCAGGTTATTCCCTGAATACCAGCACCTTTAAATTCAATCGTGCACGTTTCGGTGTTGCAGGCAGCATCCCCTATGACATTGAATATTATGCACTGATCGAAACCAGTGGTTTCTTTACCGGAAACCCCTTTCTCTGTGATGCATTTATTACCTATACCCGCCTGGGTCATTGGGCCAAAATCTCCATGGGATCTTTCAAGGTTCCTATCAGTCAGGAATTAAACACCGCCTGCAATGGTTTATATACCATCAACCGTTCCAAAGTTGTGGATGAACTCACCACTCCAAACCGTGATCTTGGAATTATGGTTCTTGGGAAATCTGATTCACTGACCATCTTCGGAAAAAAAACCTTTAACCTTTTCAAATATTCGGTTTCTTATACAAATGGTACCGGTCTGAATGTACTTGACAAAAACAATGGCAAGACCATGAGCGGAAGACTTATTGTGTCTCCGTTCAGTTTCCTGAGTCTGGGTGCAAGTTATCAAAACGGAATAACCAAGGATAAAACACAGAATGCCGACCATAGCCAGGATACCAAAACCCGATTTGGGGTTGATGCCGAAATCAAATTTAAAGGCCTGGTCATTCAGGGTGAATACCTCTATGGTGAAGACAAAGGAACCTATACAACCGGTGGTGGTTGCGGAGGAGCCGGAACAACTGTTACCGGAGCCATTGAACGCAGTGGGTTTATGGTTATGGGAGCGTATATGACTCCCTGGAATCTTCAGCCGGTGGTTAAATATGAAACATTCGACCCGGATCTGAGTACTTCAGGCGATTTCCAGAACTACATTCAAAATACCCTGACCTTTGGATTGAACTATTATATCAACGACTGGACCCGCCTGCAATTGAATTACCTTTACAATGCTGAAGAAACCGCAGATGTGGAAATTCCAAATGATGCCTTATTGCTCCAGTTTCAGGTTAAAATTAAATAATCCAACCCTATGAAAAAACTCATATCCCTTGCCCTGCTTGTATTTGCATTCAATGCAACATTTGCTGTTGCGCATATTTCAAATCAGGAATTTTCCGATCTGATCAAAAACAGCAAAGACCTGGTGATCATTGATGCAAACCGGACAGCCAATTATGCCACATCGCATGTAAAAAATGCAGTGAATGTATGGCAACAGGAAATTTTCCTCACGTCAACGCCTGAAGGGAAACTCAAAAGCAACGAAGAACTGGCAAAGTACTTTGGTGATAAAGGTATTTCTGAAACAAGCAATATCGTGATTTATGATGATGGAACCAACAAGTATACAACCCGTATCTGGTTCGTACTGAAATATCTGGGCGTCGTCAACGTAAAAATTGTTACCAAAATCGATGCCGAATGGGCTAAATTCAGAATTCCCGTCAACGCTACCGCTGTAAAACTTCCCGCTGTAAAATTCAATGTTACTCCAAATCCATCCATGCAGTCTGATTTCGAAAACATGAAGGCAAAAATGGGTCAACCCGGTTTTGTTCTGGTAGATGTTCGTTATGTTGAAGAATTTAACGGTGCTGATAAAGATAAAAAAAGTGAAGGGCACCTCCCGGGAGCTAAATTAATTCCGCATAAAGAATTACTGAAAGCCGACGGTTCATTCAAATCAAAAGAAGAAATCGCAGAAATTGCAAAAAAATATGACCTCAGTCCTGATAAAGAAATCGTTTTCTATTGCTATTCAGGCGTACGTGCAGCTGTCAACTACTACGTATTCAAGGAGATCATGGAGTACCCGCATGTAACTGTTCTCGATGGAGGATATAATTACTGGGCACTCGACAAGTCGAATAAAATCGACAAATAAATCCGGATCCACACGCTCTTCGGAGTGTTCATGTGTTTCATTCTTAAGTTGGTTAGAGCAGGCTTCCTTTCAGGGAGCCTGTTCGTTTTTTACCAACCGGAAATAATACAGGTACCCGGCAGATTCTTAAGATATGATTTGTAATGAGTTACCATTGTTTTCGCAACCTTACTATCTTCCGCATGGCAGGTCAGACATGTCCCGACAAGCAAAATTCTTTTTTGTTCAGCTAACGTAAAGGCACGGTAGTTCGTTCGGGTAGAAATTTGTTTCCCGGGTTCCTTTAAGAAAGCAATCCAGGCATCCGCCGGTAAACCATCCTGCATTGACTTCTCATAAACCGGTTCAAAATACCAACGGCCTTCCCCGTTCTTAACCTGGTATTGTAAGGTACCTTCCCCATATCCCAGTGCATTCGGATCCAGATGGCACGACTTGCAATCCCTCGATTTTCGGGTGGTGGTATGCGGATCAGCCGGAGCATATCGTCTGATAAATTCAGATTGCTTTCCGGATTTCCCTGAAAATGAATTCAAATCAAGCGTCATAATCATTCCCGGAACAAAGGTGGTGACTTCCGTTTTTCCCCCTGAACCGGTTTTAACGCCCAGGGTGGGTGGCCGTACACCATAATTCCCGGCCAATTCAGTCCATGTACCCTTAACCGGAACATTGTTTTTATGGTCAAACCCTTCTTTCTGAGCATCATAGGTCGTATGACATCCCAGACAGGTGGGTGCCCAGGCCGTATGACATGCCCGGCAACTCAGATTTTTATGCCCTGAGCCGGCTAAACAGACATCGTCAGGAGCTTTTAATGCCCATGTTTTTGCGTTAATTTTTCCCTTTAACCTGAAATCACCTGTTTCTGCCTGATAGGAATTCGTTAAAATGATGCCACTTGCCCTGTTTTTCAAATATGGACCATCCTGATCCAACAATGGATTCAGGCGGATCAGCTTTTGCGACTCCGCGTCAATAGGCTCTCCGGGTTTCGTTGGATGTAAATTGTCGGAATGACAATCGGTGCAGGAAATTTTTACAGCATCCTCCTTGTGTTTATAAGCATTGCCATCCCCCATCAACTCAACCGACAAATGACAATCTATACAGGAAAGACCTGCTGTATGATGAACATCCGGATCTGTTTTGTAAAAAACCCGGTAACCGTCGATAATTCGGGAGTTTGCACCCGGCTTGACTTTACCCGGCTCATCCAGACTTTCATACCAGCCTTCATAATTGGTAGAAATCCGGCCCGAGCGGTTGTGGCAGGAAAAACATTGCTCATTCCCGACTTTAGCAGTCAATTGCGGATGCCGGACCGGCAAAACCCGGCCCTTCCCGGATGAACTGTAATACTGATCCACAGATTTCCGGGTCGGAATATCGTAGTGCAAATGACAAGCCAGGCATCCTCCACCATTCAGGGTAGCCGGGTAAGACCCCGGAATCTCCTTCTTTTGTCCGAGATGACAGCCCGAACATAAGTTGCGAAGATGCATGTCGGCAGCACTTTCTCCAAGATGATCAACATGGGCAGGATGATCCGGACTATCCGTCTCCCCGAAAACCCAGCGGTTAACACCGATCATTCCCGACAAACTCGCCATCAATCCTGTTGCTACGCGTTCCGGAATACCGGAATGGCAGGCGGACTGGCCACAACTTATGCGGGCATCTGCCAGATTGCCCGGAACAAGCCGCATTCCGCGGTGCGCAACTCCGGCAACAGCAGAGTTCGTATTGCCACCATGACAGGAACTGCATCCGATTGCAGCCGGATCATGTGATTTTTCAAATCCGGTCATCTTCCCGTGACAAACCAGACAGGATTCCGGCCGGCCGGCCACCATGGGAAAATCCCCATATGTAGTCGTATCCGGTATTCCTGTTTCGGAAAAGACCGGAGCATATCGTGGAAAACCATGCAAAATCCCTGCTTCGGCCTGCCATGGCAAGACCCATTTCCAGTTTTCACCCCGGAAAAAGGCAGCAGTAATAGTGAGCAGCCCATATAAAATGACCACAACAACCGTGATTCTTCGTATGCCGGCAGCATACCGGACAAATCGCTTAAAAAACAGAACCGGTAAAAATAACAACAAGACAAGAATCAACAGAAAACCCGGATAAGTCAGATAATGGAGGATCTCCTGTACGGCCAGAAAATACCAGGGGCCCTTCATGATTGCACTTTGCCCGTCGTGTAGAGGCGCCTGTAGAAATAATGCGAGAAAACCGGTAAGTAACAAAAGACTCAGACTCACTCCCGCCCGCGACCACAGAATACGGGCATGTTCAAAAATAATAACTACCAGAACCAGCGTCGCCGTAGCAATATGGTGAACATAAATCAGTTGAACATTTCCCAACAACAATGTCGACAATGGTTTCCCTGCCAGTGGGATGAGCGACAAAAGGCGAGTAAGGATCGTTAATGCCTGCTCACTGTCGGAATCTCCTTTCAGAATAAATCCCGATATCATCACATAAAAAAGAAAAAGGAGTGAAAAAGACAGCCGGTACCAGATCCCAGGCTTCAGATTCACAACAGATTCCGGTTTGAAATGCGCCCAGGCATGCAACAGGGTCCCCACCAGAACAAACTGTGCACTCCAATAATGTAAATTCCTGAAAAATGAAGCCCATGGATTCAA
>CAYLTH010000147.1:0-3101 GCA_964386485.1 uncultured Bacteroidales bacterium
CCACCTGTCTGCAAACAGTAACTGTAAGTGACAATCAGCCTCCTACTATAACGTGTCCGGCTAACGTGGTGACTACCATGGATCAGGGATCATGCTTTGCCACAGTAATTCTGGATACACCAGCAAATGGCGACAATTGTCAGGTAAGTTCTGTAAACAGCAATAAACCGGTCAATAATCAATATCCATTTGGAACAACTACCGTAATCTGGACTGTAACCGACAATCATGGAAATACGGCAAGTTGTGCTCAGACTGTAACTGTCAGTGACAACCAGTTGCCGACCATTTCCTGTCCGCAGACTATCAATACTGTCATGGATCAGGGCAGTTGCTTTGCCACTGTAAGCCTTGGCACACCTGTTACAGGAGATAATTGTGAAGTTTCTCAGGTAACCAATAACAAACCGGCGAATAATCAATATCCATTTGGTACAACATATATCACCTGGGTTGTAACTGATAATCATGGTAACCAGCAGACCTGTGTTCAGGCAGTGGTCGTTTCTGATAATCAGCCTCCTACAATTAGCTGCCCGTCCAATGTTACTGTTAATATGGATCAGGGATCCTGTTTTGCAACCGTTATCCTGAATAATCCGGCAACCGGAGACAACTGCCAGGTTAGTTCTGTTACGAATAATAAACCCTCGAATAACCAGTATCCGTTCGGCACGACCACCGTTATCTGGACAGTTACCGATAACCACAACAATTCAGCGACCTGTCTTCAAACAGTGACTGTTATTGACAACCAGCCACCTGTAGTTGATTGTCCGGCAGATCTGACTCTGAATATTGATCAGGGAGCATGTTATGCCACACAACTTTTACAAACCCCGGCAATTATTGAGAATTGTCAGATTCAGTCAGTACAAAACAATGCGCCGGTCAGCAATCAGTACCCACTAGGTACAACATTGATCACCTGGACAGTAACCGATAATCATGGCAATACTTCCAGTTGTGTGCAAAGTATTACTGTTCGGGATAATGAACCACCTGTACTGGTATGTCCGGGAAATGTCGGGGTTTGTACAAACCCGGGAAATACAGCAGTAATTATAAATGGTATTGCTCCTGTAACAGCCTGGGATCGTTGCAGCAGTATTGTTAAATCCTATGAAATAACAGGCGTGACCGAAGGAACCGGACTGAATGATGCCAGCGGAACCAGCTTTAATATTGGAATCAGCACCGTTAAATACACGGTTGTTGATTCATACGGCAACACCTCAACTTGTTCGTTTACCGTTACAATTTATGCGCTTCCGGTTGTTAGCTTTAACAATGATTATGCACCCATCGCCCTGTGTGAGCCCCAATTTCAGCTAACAGGCGGCACACCTTCCGGTGGTGTTTATACCGGCCCGGGTGTAATCAATAATCAGTTCCAAGCCAATTCGGCAGGTCCAGGAACCCATGTTATTACCTATGTATATACTGATAATCATGGTTGTTTCAGCAGCATTACCTTCCCGATTACCGTTCTGGAACCGGTGAATACAACATATACGGTAGGTACAGGCGGCGATTTTCTGAACCTGACCGGACAAGCTGGTTTGTTCAATTACCTGAATACCACGAATACAACAGGCAATATTACAGCCTCGGTAATCAGTAATCTGAATGAACCCGGAACAGTAGCATTAAATCCGCTAACCGTTCTGAATGACTGCTGGAATTTCACAGTGAACATCGTTCCATCTGCACCTGTGGTGCGTGAGATTACCGGCAATACTGCTCAGGCCTTAATCCGATACAATGGTGCCGACCGTGTTACCTTTGACGGGACAATTTTTGGAGGAACTCACTTCCTGATCCGTAATCTGGACAATGCCCAGCCGCTGGTTCAACTCAGCAATGGTGCGTCTGCCAATGTTTTTAAAGGCTGTATATTTGAAGGAGCCAACAATAACGCTGCTTCCGGTCTCTTTGTATTTGGTACTTCAACAGGTACTTCAGGAAATTCGAACAATACCGTTATTCAGAATACCTTCCGGAATCGTTCTGATTATGCAGGATTACCTGCCAATATGATTTATTCATCCGGATCAGCTATCTGGCTAAATATCGGAAATGCACTGCATAATAATGAATTAATTAATTTCGGTGCATCCGGAATTTCAGTTACTGCAACCGGAAACGGAGGAAACTGGACCATGACAAATAATGATCTTTACTATACAATATCACCTGTCTCAACAGGAAATCAGATCGCTATTAATTTCATTCCGGGCAGCGCATCTTCAAATAACTCATTCAATGTCAATACATTTGGCGGCTCTGCCATCAATGCAGGCGGTGCTGCCTGGAACAACAGTGCAGCAGGTACCATGATTGGCTTCCGGATTAATGCTGGTGAAAGTTATCTGAACGGCAATACAGTTTCGAATATCCTTCTGAGCAATACCGGACTGGCCCATTTCACAGGTATTGAAATAAATGGTGCCGGTAATGCCGTCATTGAAAACACGGAAGTATCCAATATCAGTGTCAGCGGTACAGGGAATTTCAACGGGATTGAATGCAAAGGAACCGGAACAACCACTATCCTGTCAAATACGATCAAGGGGATCAGTTATACTGCCACCACCGGTTCTCCAATTATCAAAGGGATACAGTTTAAAAACGGAAATGTTGATAAAAACCAGATTTTCAACATAACCTGCACGAATTCGAACATTACCCCGACCATCTATGGAATCAGCAATATGGCCAGCGGACTAACAACGCCAAATCAGATTACGAATAACAGAATTGCCATGGATGCCGGAATTTGTTCCAAACCTAAAGTGTTTGGATTGTATGACCAGTCGATTGGTCTCGGAGCTGACTTTATTCACAATACAGTTTGTCTGAGCGGACCAACCACTACGGCGTATTTCACTTCTGCATTCTACCGTATCGGGAATGGAACGGTAAGAGTTTACAATAACATTCTTGCAAACCGCCGTGTTTCCAATTCCATGGCAAAACACAATGCAATTAATTGTAATTCAACCTTAAACTATACCGGCAATTACAATGACTTGTTTACTGCTTCTGCTTCAATCGGCAACTGGGGCGGTACCAATCATGGTGCCTTTATGACCTGGAAA
>CAYLTH010000147.1:3201-6468 GCA_964386485.1 uncultured Bacteroidales bacterium
CATGGACATGGAAAGTTTTTTTTTAATGTTTGTCCTGATTCTCAAAAACAGTACTCAAAGAGTTTGATAAAAGTTTAACAATACCCGACATTTGTTTTGTTAAAATATTAATATTCACTTAAACCCTGTTTGTATGAAGAAGACAAATTACGTATCCGTCATGGTGATGGTGGTATTGCTGTTTGCAATATCCTCATTCAATGTATTTGGGCAAACTTGTCCGCCGCCTACGATTACCTGCCCTCAAAACATCGAACTACCAGCATTTCAGGATAATTGTATTCTGAATGTTGTGTATCCCCCGGTAGTCGGAGAATCACAATGTCCCTGTGAACCACCATTGTACCTTCAGGGGTTCAGGCCTCCCATTGATTACAACAATCACCGGTATTTTGTTTCATATGCTGAAGTAACCTGGCCTCAGGCAAATCTTATTGCACAGGAGTTAGGAGGATATCTAGTTTCCATTACAAGTCCTGAAGAAAATAATTTTGTTTCAACCTTAATAACAGATGAAGACGGAAGTGCCTGGATCGGATTACGGGAAGTAAGTGGAGACGGTGACTGGCAATGGGTTACTGGTGAACCCAATACTTTCCAGGCATGGAACTATGGAGAACCCAATAATTCAAACGGTATTGAGGCTTATGTAGAAATGTATTCCGATGGACTCTGGAATGATTTGTCAAGCGAATGGATTCATTTATTTGTAGTTGAATTCTCTTGTCCTCAGGTTATTCAAACGGCCGGTTTACCCTCCGGCAGTGATTTCCCGCTTGGAACAACAACCAACTCATTTTCATTTACTGACAACTATGGTCAGACAGCAACCTGCTCATTTAATGTGACCATTGTGGATGATATTCCTCCAACTATTACCTGTCCGGGAGATTTAACCTACCATTGCCCGGATCAGGTAAACTATCCCTTACCCATTGCCTATGATAATTGTTCGGGTTCCGGTGAAGATTATCTCATTGGTACCTGTAATTATTCCCTCTTTAATATGGAAAATTCCACTTATGTTGGTGGATGTGATGATTGTTTATTTAATCCGGTTCAATTACCGTTTAATTTTACATTTTATGACATTGACAGATCATCTGTTCTTATTTCTACCAATGGATTTGTTTCCTTCGATGCTGCACCTGTGGTAAACCAGGGATGTTGTCAGGGACAGCAATTACCCAATTCTGCATTTGCGAACTCAATTGCAGTGGGATGGACTGACCTTGTAACGGATGTCCGGTATAAAGTATTTGGAGGCTTTCCGTCACGGGTTTTTGTAGTGGACTGGAATGGTCGGGAGTTTTCGACGCAGAATCCACAGCATATGCAATTGGCTTTATATGAAAGCAGCAATGAAATTCGCATTATCACAGAAATTCAGACTTCTGCAGGTCATATCAGAACCATGGGTATCAATAAAGACGGAAACCTGGGAATGTCGGTTCCCGGAAGAGATGCACAATTATGGTCTGCTTCTCAGGAATGTATTTCTTTCTCTCCCTCACTTCCTGTTACTTTGGTAAGTGGCATCCCAACCGGTGGTGCTTTCCCTCCCGGTACAACCACATTGATTTATTCTGCAACGGATGAAGGCGGCAATACATCCAGCTGTTCATTCAATATCACGATTGTACCCTATATGACAGGTTCCTTTACTGTTGGTGAAGGTGGTGACTTCACGACCTTAACCGGAGATGGTGGCTTATTTGACTCCATCAATGCCGGAGGAATTTGTGGGGTTACGGCACGCATTATCAGCGACCTGGATGAACCCGGAACCATTGCCTTAAATGAAATAATAATGGATAATCCGGAAAATAATTATTTACAGATTGTTCCGGATGATTATGGTTTTTATGAAATTTCAGGGAACGTTGCAGATGCTATGATCCGGTTCAATGGAGCTGATAATGTCCGGATTATAGGATCCAATGAATTTTCTGGGTATTTTGAATATTCTCCCTTGTATTTTGAAAATCAAAATCTGGCATATCCAACCCTGCAGCTTACCAACGGATCAACCCATAATTTATTCAGAGGTTGTTCATTTGCCGGAACAAATCTTAATCCTGCCTCCGGTGTTGTGGTTCTGGGTACGAGTACCGAAAGTGACGGGAATTCGTTTAATACTTTCGAAGCCTGCCAGTTTTTTAATGGGTTTTATTCATCAGCAATGCCGTTTAATCTTTTCTATTCCGGTGGCACTGCAGGAACTCCGAATAAAAATAATAATCTGTACGGAAACTTATTTACAAATTTCAATACCAATGGAATCTTTATAACACAAACCGGTAATGGGTCAAACTGGCATTTAAACAACAATTTCTTTATGTTTGAGGAACCGGTTGCGAATGCCAACAAGATATTTGTAAATTTCCTTCCCGGGCTGAGCTCTATTGATAACGAGTTTAACAACAACATTATCTGGGGTGGACTATATGAATTAAGTCCGCCAATGAATGTAACCGGCAGTGGTACCATGAAAGGAATTGTGTGCTATTCAGGAGAATCTTATCTTCATAATAATATAGTCGGTAATATCAAACTAAACAATGCAGGTGTTACCAATTTAACCTGCATTGAAATTCCTGGCGGTTATTCATATCTTGAAAACAATATACTCGGTGGATATTATGGATATGCCATGATTAGCAGTGCCGGGACAGGAACAATTTACGGGATTAACTCACTTTCCACAACTCCTGTGTATATCGCACGAAACACTATTGGTGATTTTCAATTTACAAAAAGCACGGGCAGCCCTGTTTTCAGGGGTATACAAATCCGAAGAGGAGAGGTCTTTAGTAACCATATTGAAAACATCACCGGAACACAATCTAACCTGACACCCACATTTTATGGCATTTGTAATGTTGCCAGCGGATTGACATCCCCTAACTACATCTATAACAATATGGTAGCCATTAATGCAGGTGCTGTTAGTAAACCAAAAGTATATGGACTATTTGATCAGTCGATTGGTTTGGGTGCCAACTTTATTCATAATTCTGTTCATTTATACGGAAATCCAACCATCGGTTATTCGACAGCAGCATTCTACCGAATTGGAAACGGCACTGTTAACCTCTATAATAATATCCTGGTGAACAACCGGATTTCCAATGTTATATCCAAGCACTATGCACTTGAACTCAACACGACTGCAAATTTCACCAGTGACTACAATGACTTATATACTATTTCTGCAAGTCTTGGAAAGATCGCTTCAACCATGTATCCTACCATGACACAATGGAA
>CAYLTH010000148.1:0-6450 GCA_964386485.1 uncultured Bacteroidales bacterium
TGGCTTTGGATGGGAGGGCATGAATCCTGGAAATTGTCACAATGGGATTCTCTGTTCAACCTATTTCATGCTGCAGGTGTCCATGGAATTTTAACACAAGCAGATGTTCCAACGTTAAAAAAAATAATCCCGCTGGCCCAAAAACAGGATATTCATGTCGAAAAGTGGTTCATTACCATGATGAACAACGATTCTGCGTTGATCAGAGAACATCCTGATTGGTTTGTTGTGAACAGGGAAGGGAAATCTTCTGTAACTGATCCGGCATACGTCGGATATTACCGTTTTCTATGTCCTGCAAATCCCCAACTCGGGCAATACCTGAAATCACAGATTTCACCCTACCTTGCCATACCCGGACTGGAAGGCATTCATCTTGATTACATCCGGTATCCTGATGTGATCCTTCCCCGGGCACTTTGGAGGCAGTATGGCATCGTTCAGGACAAAGAATATCCTGCTTTTGACTATTGTTATTGCAAACAATGCAGGCAGAAATTCACATCTCTTGGCGGGAATGACCCGTTAACCATGGAAAATCCGGAAGATGATATTGCCTGGAGGCAATTCAGGCATAAACAGATTACGTCTGTTGTCAGTGAACTTGCCAGTCATTGTCATGCTGCGGATAAAAAGATCTCAGCCGCGGTATTTCCCGGTCCGGTGATAGCAAAGCAACTGGTCAGGCAATCCTGGGATCAGTGGCCTCTGGATGAAGTCTTTCCTATGCTTTATCAAAGCTTTTACTATGGAAGCCTTGACTGGATAAGGCTTCAGACATCCGAAGGCGTCGGGGTTTTAAACGGCAAGGCTCCCCTTTACAGTGGCCTTTATCTTCCTGCCTTAAATCCCGGGGAATTGCATACTGCCATCCAAAAAAGTATCGAAGGCGGGGCCGCCGGAGTCTGCATTTTTAATCTGGAATCAATGACCTCAGATCACTGGAAGATTCTTGAAAATTTGAAAGTTTCCAGGATCCGGTGATAGAGTGAATAATTCAAAAAAGCAGCCTTTATTTCATCGTATTTAATGAATCCGTTCATTTTAAAGGGACTACAACGATAAATTTTGTTACTTTGTACAATAATTCTATTTTGAATGGCCCATAAAGCAGGTTTTGTTAATATCATCGGAAATCCCAATGTCGGGAAATCCACACTCATGAACGCACTGGTTGGGGAGCGGCTCTCTGTAATCACCTCTAAAGCCCAAACCACCCGTCACCGGATTTTAGGCATTGTCAATGGTGAAGACTACCAGATTGTCTATTCCGACACGCCCGGCATCCTCGAACCCAAATATCTTTTGCAGGAAAGCATGATGCACGCTGTGGATTCTGCCATGCAGGATGCTGATGTGTTTTTATTGGTGACCGAAGCAGGGGAGACCTTCGATCACAGCGATATTGTTGAAAAAATCAATAAAAGCAAGGTTCCTGTTATTGTTGCGCTCAATAAAATCGATCTGAAAACACAGGAAGAAGTAGCCGAACTGCTGGCAAAATGGGAGGGTGTTTTCGAAAATATGCAGCTTCTGCCAATTTCTGCACTCGAAAAATTCAATATCGACGGGCTGGTTGACATGCTGGTAAAGTCGCTGCCGGAAGCCGAACCCTATTATCCTGCTGATGAACTGACTGATCGGTCGGAACGCTTTTTTGCTTCCGAAATCATTCGGGGCAAAGTGCTCGAAAATTACCGGAAAGAAGTGCCCTATTGTACAGAAATCAGTATCGACGAATTTGAATTGAGTGAGAAGATACTGAAAATCAGAGCAGTAATAAATGTGGCACGGGAATCCCAGAAGATAATTATGATTGGTGATGGCGGAAGAGCCATCAAACGGCTGGGTATCGATTCGCGGAAAGAGCTCGAAAAATTCTTTGAGATAAAGATATTTCTCGAGTTATTTGTTAAAGTTAATAAGGACTGGCGTGAAAACCAGCAACAATTGAAACGTTTTGGTTATTTATAATAAATTATGTCCAGTATTCTTGCTATCGTAGGACGTCCCAATGTCGGGAAATCTACGTTTTTTAACCGTATGATCGGCGATCGTGTCGCTATCGTCGATCCCACCAGCGGTGTTACCCGCGACCGCCATTATGGCCAGTCCGACTGGAATGGCGTGTATTTTTCTATCGTTGATACCGGTGGCTTTATTCTGGATTCGGATGATGTATTCGAAAAAGAGATTCAAAACCAGGTGCAATTGGCGATTGATGAGGCTGATGCCATCCTGTTTATGGTCGACCTCATGGAAGGCGTAACCACCATGGATGAAGATGTTGCCAATATGCTGCGGAAATCTGGTAAACAGGTGTTTCTGGCTGCCAATAAAGCGGATAATCCTGGTCGTTTTGAAATGGGAGCGGAGTTTTATGGTCTCGGCCTGGGCGAAGTGTATACCATTTCTGCCATCAATGGCGGTGGCACCGGCGATCTGCTGGATGCTGTTGTTAAAGTTTTTGGGGAAGCACCGGAGGAAGAAGAGATTGATCTGCCGAAAATTGCCGTGGTTGGACGTCCAAATGTGGGCAAATCCTCCCTCGTGAATGCGCTTCTGGGTACTGAACGCAATATCGTTACGGCCATTCCGGGAACTACCCGCGATAGTATTTATACCCACTTTAAGGGTTATGGATTCGATTTTATGCTCGTCGATACCGCCGGTTTGCGCAAAAAAGGCAAAGTAAACGAGAATATCGAGTTCTATTCCGTCATGCGATCGATCCGGGCAATCGAAAGTTCCGATGTCTGTATTCTGATGATCGATGCCACAACAGGCTTTGAAGCCCAGGATATCAATATCTTACACCTTTGTGAGAAGAACAATAAAGGGGTGGTGGTTCTGGTCAATAAATGGGATCTCCTGGAAAAGGAGACCAATACACATAAATACTACGAGACTGCGATCCGGGAAAAAACAGCTCCCTTCACCGACTATCCGATTGTCTTTACATCAGTAACCGAAAAACAACGCATTCACAAAGCATTGGAATCGGCTATCGAAGTCTATAAAAACCGGAAAGCTAAAATCCCGACAGCGAAACTCAACGAGGAATTTCTGCCGATCGTTCAGGAATTTCCGCCTCCAATGTTAAAAGGCAAGATGGTTAAAGTCAAATATATAACCATGCTTCCACTTGCCTATCCCGCTTTTGTTCTCTTCTGCAACCTGCCACAGTATGTAAAAGACCCATACAAACGGTTCGTTGAAAATAAACTGCGGTCGATGTATAACCTGACCGGTGTGAATTTCCCGATCTATTTCCGAAAAAAATAATCGATGCTTGCCGGCAATACACAGGAGGCAGTTCGGATCGACAAGTGGCTTTGGTGTGTCCGGCTTTTTAAAACCCGGAACCAGGCATCCGAGGCTTGCCGTGCCGGAAAAGTGAAATGGGATGGTCAGATTGTGAAACCGTCGCGGATTATCGTGCCGGGCGACCGCTTTCATGTGAATATCGGCTGGATTACGAAGGAAATACAGGTCAAAGCCCTGCTTCATAACCGACTTTCGGCGAAATTTGTAACGGATTACCTCGAGGACCTGACCCCGCAGGCCGAATATGACCGGGTTGAATTGATAAAGGAAATGCGCAATGAATACCGCGACCGGGGTGCCGGTCGGCCTACCAAGCGCGAACGACGTGATATTGACCGGTTAAAGGGAACCTAAATTTGTATTATGACGCATAGTTTACCTCCCGGAAATTGCCCGAATTGCAATGCCAAACTCGAAACAGACTACCGTTTTTGCCCTGTATGCGGACAAAAACGCCTGACTAAGGAAGATTTTTCTATCCGCCATTTTGTTGCTCATAGTGTTGTGGATTACTTTCATATCGACGGCGGGTTTCTGAAAAGTCTGAAATACCTGTTTTTTAAACCGGGGATGCTCACAAATCAATACCTGGAGGGCAAACGCAACAGCTTTGTCCATCCCATTAAAATGTTGATGTTCATTACAATTCTGTATTTTCTCATGGTAAGTCTGGGCATGAGTTTATCCCATTCCAAACCTGCTGAAACGTCTGCAAAAAAGGAACAGAATGTGTTTACAATAACACTGGGAGGAAAGAAGATTTCCGTGGACTCACTGCAATACAAAGTCGGGTCAAAAGGCATCGACCATTATATTGATTCGATCGATCCGACGGCTGATTTCCTGACCCGGAAAATTGCCAAAGGAACAGCCCTTCTTCTCATCGATGGCTATGATGCCATGATGGAAAAACTGGTGCACAGAGCCTCCAAAGTGGTTTTTATCCTCATCCCGGTTCTGGCTTTGCTTTTACAATTGTTTTATATCCGGCGTAAACGGCTCTACTATGATCACCTGATCTTCGCCATTCATTTTCATTCCTTCCTCTTTCTGATGCTCTTCCTCTATGCACTTGTTGATTTATTTCCCCTTAATATTGATATTCTTGTATTCATTTCCTGTATATTAATTTATCTTTACATTGCACTATATCAGGTATATAAGCAGTCTTACTTTAAAACATTGTTGAAGTTATTACTGATCTTTGTCACATACCTTTTCGTGGCGGTTCCGGTCTTTTTTATATTATTGCTGACATTTTCGGTTGTGTTCTAAATTTAATCTGACTTTATTAAAACAATCAATCCTATGAAAAAACTGTACACTATAATTCTGGTTCTGATTCTGTTTGGGAAATTAGGCAATGCTCAAACTCAGGTAACCTTCAATACCGGAATGGGAACCTTCGTTGTGGAGACCTACGATACTTTAATGCCAATAACAGCCGGGAACTTCCTGGATCTGGTGACCTCAGGTTTTTATGATAATGTACAGTTTCACAGGGTTGTGGCTAATTTTGTGATTCAGGGTGGTGATCCGACCGGAACCGGATATGGCGGTCCCGGCTATACCATTCCCGACGAATTTCATCCGTTGACAAGCAATGTTAAAAAAGCATTGGGGATGGCCAATTCAGGGCCTAACACCGGTGGCAGTCAATTCTTTATCAACCTGAAGAACAATACCTATCTCAATCCGAACTATCCTTGTTTTGGAATTGTTATTTCCAACTTCGAAGTGGTGGAAGCAATTGGTGCAGTGGCTGTTAATGCCAACAATCACCCTTTGGTGAATGTGTATATGGACAGTCTGCGCGTAACCTACTGGTCACCGACAGCCATTCAGCAAACAGTAAATCCGCTTCAGAATCTGAAGATATTCCCCAATCCGGTTTCCTCTTCCAGTCATATCCAGCTCAATATCAACACCGGACTGGATGTCGAGATCACACTTTTAAATCAACAGGGAATCCGACTCAATCAGGTCACGAAAAGCTTACTTTCCGGTTTCAATACCCTTTCCTTATCTGAACTCGGTGCCCGGGATCTTCCTGCCGGACTCTATTTTGTGACGATCCGTTCGGGAGATTATGCGGTTTCCCGGAAATTTGTGGTGCAGGATTAAACGAAAAACCGGGAAATCACTCCCGGCTGGTAAATTGATAGACTGGTATGCTTGCAGATTTTCGCATTTGGCAATGTATCGGGGAAAACTGCAGAACCAGATTATAATGCAGCTACGCCGCATCGATACATACCCGCACATCCATGCTACAGATATAATGCGGTAATACCGCATGGGGTTAATCCCAAAGATATCTATCATAAAGCCCTGAAAAAACCGATCTGTCCAGACTGTAGAACAAGAGACTTTCCAGGTCTCGTAAGATCATCGTTAACATAAATTCAGTCATGAAGACCTTGAAAGTCATGTCAGAGGCCCAATTACTTTTCCCTTTCCCCTTTTCCCTTTACCTTTTACCTTTTTCCTTTTTCCTTTTTCCTTTTACCTTTTTCCTTTTACCTTTTTCCTTTTTTTACCTGTCACCCGTCACGCGTCACTCGTCACTAGTTCCACTTACCAATCCGCCCGCCCTGTGTTCCGCCACCCGGACCCAGCTCAATGCTGGCAGATGCTGCAGCCATGAGGAGTGGCTCATGTGTGACGCAAACCAGCGTATTTCCGGCCTCAATCAGTTCATCAAAAAGGACAAGCAGTTTTTTAATATCGGTTGGATGCAGTCCGGCTGTGGGTTCATCGAGCAGAATCAAAGTGTTTCTTTCTGTTTTGGAAGCCAGTCCGCTCACCAGTTTCAACCGTTGCCATTCGCCCCCTGAAACGGTTTTCAGGGATCGCCCGCAGGAAAGATGCCCCAGTCCGGTCTTTTGAATGAACTCCAGCGTTGTTTTGACCGTCTTGTCTGATTTCGCAGGCATATACTCCTCCAGAAAACCCGCCAGTCCATCAAATGGGACATGCAGGATGTCGCTGATGGTTTTTCCGTCTACCCGTACATCAAGCACCTCATCGCGGAATGCAGTGCCCCCGCAGCGCTCACAGGGCGTTACGATATCCGTGAAGAAATCCATACTCACCGTCTGGATTCCGCTCCCTTCACAACCG
>CAYLTH010000149.1:0-6308 GCA_964386485.1 uncultured Bacteroidales bacterium
AAAAGATTATATAATTCTGACATTGGGTTTTGTTTCCGTTTTACTGATTGAGTACTTTCATTTTATCAACGCGTCCCTGGTGACGTCCGCCTTCAAATTCGGCCGAAAGGTACGCTTTTACAATACCAATGGCTTCATCAACCTGAAGAAAACGACCCGGCATAACCAGAATATTGGCATCATTGTGCTGTTTGGCCAGACTGGCAATTTCGGCAGTCCAGCATAAAGCAGCTCTGATATCAGCATATTTATTGGCAGCCATGGCCATACCATTTCCGCTTCCACAGATTAAAATCCCGCAATCCACCTCCTTCTCCAGTACCGAAACGGCTACTTTTGAAGCAAAATCCGGATAATCAACACTTTCGAGCGAAAAAGTACCCTGGTCAAGTACCGTAATTTCTTCTTTTTGTAACCATTGAATAACTTCTTCTTTCAATGGAAAACCGGCATGGTCACTTCCGATGGCTATACGCATACGATCTTAAGGATTAATTGTGCAAAATAAACAAAAGCTGATAAATAAATCCCGAATTTTTTAAAAATAGTGTAAATCAGGCATTTAATATTAACACCCAAATTGTGCATGATTTGTTAATAAGTCTGTATTTTTGTGAATTAAACCCGATTTACCCAAAAAACCACGAGTTATCAGAATCTATTTACAATCTGTTAACAATGAATCAACATATAGGTAATAAACAATTCAGAATTGATTCCGTTATCAACCATTGTTCATTTGTGGTATATCTTTTGTGGTATCAATCGGTTACATAAAAATAAAGCTGTTGATAAACTGTTATCAGCCTGTAGATAAGTTTTCGATTTTACTTATCAACACTATTAACAGCCTAACAAAACAAACATCAAACTCTTTTAAAAGAAAGCTTTTTTTAAATGATTGTTAACAAAATGACCGAACATTACGCAAAACTGGCAGAAAAGATCAAACGGCTCAAAATTGAAAAAGATGCCGTTATTTTAGCTCATTATTATCAAGTACCTGAAATTCAGGAAATTGCTGATTATATTGGTGACAGTCTGGGTCTGGCTCAGCATGCTTCACAAACCGATGCAAAAATAATTGTTTTTGCGGGCGTTCATTTCATGGCTGAAACAGCAAAAATACTCAATCCCGGGAAAAAAGTACTGCTACCTGATCTGGAAGCCGGGTGCTCGCTGGCCGATTCCTGTCCGGCCGGGCCTTTTAAAAGTTTTAAACAGGAGCACCCGGATCACATGGTCATTTCCTATATCAACTGCAGTGCCGAAATCAAAGCCATGTCGGATATCATCTGCACATCCGGAAATGCGCTGGAAATTGTAAAATCAATGCCGGAAGATCAGAAAATTATTTTTGCACCGGATAAAAATCTGGGTCGCTATATCAACCACATGACTGGCCGGAATATGCTTTTGTGGGATGGAAGTTGTCATGTTCATGATCAGCTCAATATAGAAAGTGTTGTGAAGTTGAAAATTGCGAATCCGGATGCGGTGTTAATTGCGCATCCCGAATGCAAGGAACCTATTGTAGAACTCGCTGATTTTGTGGGATCTACAACCGCTCTGTTAAAGTTTACGATGAAGTCGGATGCACAGCGTTTTATTGTGGCTACCGAAACAGGTATCCTGCATCAGATGAAAAAGAATTGTCCGGATAAGGAATTTATTATTGTACCTTCGGATGAAAGCTGTTCCTGCAATGATTGTCCGTATATGAAATTGAATACCCTGGAAAAACTTTATCAGGCGCTTCTGGATGAAAAACCTGAAATAATTATGGATGAAACTCTGATGAAACAGGCTGAAATTCCCATACAGCGAATGCTTGACATTTCCAGATCATTAAAACTGGTTTAGCTCATTTGACTATGAAGAACAAACTGATTATAGCAGGTATATTGTTGTTGAATGCATTTCTGGTTTCCGGCCAAACCGATACAGCCGGAAAACAGATGCAAAAGTATTATTATCCCGGAGGAGCTTTATCGAGTGAAGGCTATCTGACAGATGGAAAACCTGATGGTTACTGGAAAACGTTTCATGAGAACGGAAAATTGAAATCGGAAGGAAACCGGCTGAGTTTTGAACTGGATAGCATCTGGCGTTTTTATTCGGAAGAAGGAAATCTGGTTTTGGAAGTGAATTATAAAAAAGGAAAGAAGAACGGACTGCGCAAAACTTTCCGCGAAGGGGAACTCATGACAGAAACCTTTCTCAACGATGTAAAGAATGGATTAACAACATATTACTACCCGGATGGAAAGAAAAAGCTGGTGGTTAATTTTGTAAATGGTTTTGAACAGGGATATGCCCGTGAATACGATCAGACCGGAAATATCATCAGCATTACGGAGTATAAAAAAGGATTTGTGGTGAGTCGTGAGAATATTAACCGCAAAGACAAAGAAGGTCGTAAGCAGGGTAACTGGAAATTTTTCCGTGAAAATGGCATGCTTGTTCAGGAAGGAACTTACAAAAATGACTTGAAACATGGATATTTCAAGGATTACGGACCCGATGGAAAGCTGGTTCAGATTCGTAAGTACGAAGATGATGTTCTGATCGAAAATGCAGAAGAAGTCATTAAACTGGAAACCCTGGCCGATTATCATCCAAACGGTAAGGTAAAAATCAGTGCAACATACCGGAGTGGTGTTCCGGAAGGTATCCGCCGCGAATATGATGAAACCGGTAAAGTAATTAAAGGTGCTGTTTTCCGGAAAGGAATAAAAATAGCAGATGGAATTACAGACGATCAGGGATTCAGACAAGGTCCGTGGAAGGAGTTTTATGATGATGGTAAAACCAAATCAGAAGGAAATTACCTGAATGGAAAACAGGTAGGTTTGTGGAAGTACTTTTATCAGAACGGTAAAATCGAGAATACCGGAAGTTTTAACAAAGCCGGCAAAACCGAAGGTGAATGGAAATGGTATTATGATGATGGCAGTATCCGACGTGAAGAAAGTTTCAGCAATGGTTTATCAGATGCAACGATGACCGAGTATGATGAAAACGGGAAAATTATTGCACAGGGCGAATATGTTGACGGACGGGAGCAGGGTAAATGGATGTATCAATATGGTGATATCAAAGAAGAGGGCAATTATCAGGAAGGGAGCAGAGACGGGGTTTGGAAAACATGGTATGCCAATGGGCAGCTTTTGTTTGAGGGAAAATATGTGGAAGATGTACCGGATGGCCGTCATACCTATTACTGGGAGAATGGAAAAAAGAAGGATGAAGGCATCTGGGTGATGGGCAAGAAGGAAGGAGAATGGTACAAGTTCGACAATGAGGGCAACATCTTTATCGTTATTTCGTATAGCAATGGAATCGAAAAACGTTATGACGGAGTGAAAGTTACACCCGAACAAACGGAAGAAGATTGATTTAGGAACAGAATTGAATTATCTTTGCATAGGATTAAATTTTAAAACAATGGAATATACTTTATTGGGTGTTATCGGACCCTGGCAGATCATTTTGGTTATCGCTGTCGTTTTGTTGTTATTTGGGGGTAAAAAAATTCCTGAACTCATGAAAGGTGTTGGTCAGGGAATTAAGGAATTTAAAGACGGCATGAACAGTGATAATTCCAAAGCCAATACACCGGAGAAAAAAGACGAAACTGTTGAGAAAAAGTAGTTTTATCATGTAGCTTGTCCTTTTTTTCAGACTTCATGTTTAACCAGGTTTTTAACATTTTTAACATAAATAGCTATAGATCAAAAACTTACTATTAACATACGATTGTTAAAAATTATAAAAAAAGTTAACAACTGTGTTGACTTATCATATAATTTTATAAACTTGTAAACTGAAGTTAACGTAGTTTTAATAAAAGCTGAATGTATGATGTTATTGAAATGGGTTGGTCTGGGAGTAATTACGTGTAGTTTAAGCTTCAACGCGATTGGTAAATCCTGGAAAACCAACACCGACACAACACAACGTTCCGGATTTGAATTGACGGCTGATAACCGCATTGCGGCCATGCTTGATAGTCTGGCCAATTTTCATTTTAACGGTCTGGCTGATTTTCCTGCCGATCGCAAAGCCCTGAACAAGTACAATTACCCTCAAGGTTTTGTTCCTGCATTTCCGGATACAGTAATAAGTGCACGTTTGGCAAAAATGAGCAGCCAGTCTCCGTTTGAATTTCGGTTTAATCCCCAGGTGAAGCTGTACATTGATTTGTATGCCATGCGGAAGCGGGGTCTGACCGAACGGGTTTTGGGTTTATCGAAAATTTATTTTCCTTTATTTGAAGAGCAACTCGACCGGCACAATATGCCACTTGAGCTAAAATATCTTGCTGTTATTGAATCTGCTTTAAATCCTGCTGCCCGTTCACGGGTTGGAGCAAAGGGCTTATGGCAGTTTATGTATGGTACCGGTATCATGTATGATCTTCAGGTTACTTCCTATGTTGATGATCGTTCGGATCCTTATAAGTCAACCATTGCCGCCTGTGAGCATATGAATGATTTATATGAATTGTATCACGACTGGGCTTTGGTACTTGCTGCTTATAATAGTGGAGCAGGTAATGTAAACCGGGCGATACGCAAAGCTGGCGGAGTAATGGATTTCTGGGTAATACAAAAGTATTTACCCCGCGAAACCCGTGATTATGTTCCGGCTTTTATTGCTGCTTCCTATGTGATGCATCATGCTGCCGAGTATAATCTTTTTCCCGTTTATCCGGGTATTTCGGCTGCCGAAATAGATTCGGTTGCAGTACACCAGTTTTTGTCGTTTGATCAGCTTGCCGGTGCTTTGAATGTTTCAATGGAGAACATCCGGTATCTGAATCCCTGTTATACCAAAGATGTAATCCCGGCTTCAGCAGAACGTGCGTATTACCTCCGCCTGCCCAAAAAGAATATCATTGATTTTGTGAATAATGAACAGGCTGTATATGGCTTTAAAACACAAAAGAGCCTCGAGCGCGAGCAAATGATGGCACAGGTGAAGGAACTAAAGGATAATTCCACGCTGCACGTCGTAAGAAAAGGAGAAACCCTGGCTTCTATTGCAAACAAATATAATTGTACTCCGGCTGAAATTAAAAAATGGAACCGGCTCAAAAAAGGTACTGTCAAAGCCCGCCAGGAACTGCTCGTTTATGTGAAGAAAAAAACGCCTCCTGCTCCTAAACCGGAAGAAATGATGCTGGCTCAGAATAAAGCAGATAAAGACCCTTCTTTTGTGGGTCCTCCGGTTGATTCGGTTAACCTTGCCAAAACCCTGGCGGTCAATACTCCCAAACCCAAACCGGTTGTGAACAATGATAAATACATTTACCATACCATCCGTCAGGGCGATACCCTCTGGGAAATTGCAACCCGCTACAAAGCGACCGTTGAACAGATTAAAAATCTGAATAACATTAAAAATGCCAACAGCCTGAAACCCGGACAAAAAATTAAAGTCGGAATCGACGGATAAAAAAATAAAACAAAAAAATGCGCTCGTTTGTCGGGCGCATTTTTTTATAATGTAATTTTGACCAGTTGGTTAAATCAATTAGTTAAATCATTTGGTTAATGAAAATAGTACAAAATACAAGTGAACAGAATATCCTGGCTGCTGCCCGGAAAGTATTTGTTTTAAAGGGGTTTGATGGTGCCCGCATGCAGGAAATAGCGGATGAAGCCGGGATTAATAAAGCACTTTTACACTATTACTTCCGAAGTAAGGAAAAGCTGTTTGAGGCCATTTTCCAGACCGCTTTTCGTAAGCTTTTTGCCAATATCAAAGAATTGGTGGAGTCGGATAAACCAATTGTTGAAAAAATCTCCCTGTTTATCGACGGATATATGGAGGTTTTATTGCAGAATCCGGATTTACCGGGTTTTATTGCACATGAAATTAACCGTAACCCGGACAGGATTTATTCGCTTTTGTTTGATGGTACCTTTAGTCCGGGGAAGCTGATTATTCAGTTTTCGGAAGAAATAGCCAAAGGGAATATTCGTCCGGTTGCACCTCAGCATCTGATGGTTAACCTTATTGCCATGTGTATTTTTCCCTTTATTGCACGACCGATGTTATCGAAAATCATTTTTCAGGGTGATCAGCTGATGCTCGACCAGTTTATGCTGGAACGCAAGCAGGAAATCAAACAATTTGTTATTCACGCCATTACCAAATAATACATCTCAAATGAAACGATTAGCCATATTGTTGTTTAGTTTATGGAGCCTTTCGCTGTATGCACAGCAGCCGGGCACACTCAGCTTAACCTGGTGCAATCAGCGGGCGATTGAGCGATATCCGCTTAAATCGCAGGAGGC
>CAYLTH010000150.1:0-6298 GCA_964386485.1 uncultured Bacteroidales bacterium
ATATTAAGTATAGATTTCAAGCGGATGGGAATTAGCCACGAATCAAAGGAATTGCCTGATCCGCCTGAAACGATCGACTTGTCGGATACGGAATATCCTTCATAATAATTCTTGCGGGTGAGGCCTGTTTCCACCAGCCAATGATTATTCAGGGCATGTGTAACAGTAAATCCCCATGACCAGGAAGGGAGCAGGGTTGAATGAATTATGTTTGCCGGATCGGTAAATTCGTAATGGTCATAGGTGAGTGAATTTGTAAACCCAACAAAAAGACCTCTTTGTCCGAGTACCGGTATCGTCAACAAAATCAATCCAAGGGAAATGAAAATTGTTCTCATACGATGATTGTTTTTTTTATATATGGAAAACGGTTACTCCGGTATTTAAACTAAGAACGTTTGGGTTGAAAATCGTATAAGTACATCGCAAGGACGGATATATTTGCCACCAGCCAGTTTTCCGGGTGTTTTCATGGATACCAGGGTGGCGTACCATTCTCCCGGAAGGGAATCAATCAGGGGATCCGTATTTTGGACTCCTGCAATCCCGGAGACATTCAATAGTTTTTTTGTTGCACGGATGATCATGGGATCTATTTTCTTATAAGCCAATAATCCTGTAAACTACCTTGACCACTTGGATTTCTGAGTTTATATGTTCTTGCAGGGGCAAGAATGGTTAAGGGTATTCCAACTGTTAATCCGGCAAGTCCTACGCCAGCCCAGCGAAAATACCGGTTAGTGTTAAAGCCTCCATCCCGATATTTGATGCTTACTAATGGAGCGATTAAAAATGCTGTAACGAATGAAAGGATGGTAGTTGCTGAGGCAAATGAATTTAAGGTTTGGCGGAAGGGACTTGCATATTGAATAAAATCAATGTTTTTGAAATTTACATCTCGATATATGGGTTCATCTGCAGAGGTGTTATCGATGTCTGTTCTTGAAGAACTACCATCTTTAAATCTGAGGTTAATTTCCTCAACAACTAAATTAAATAGAAATGAAGAGTCTGTAATATTATTTGGGAATCCGAACAATCGAACATCTTTTTGATCGATCACCTCTGGGTCAAAATCATCTGAATGAAGACTAATTTCAAGGGATCCCTTCCAATTGATAAGTAATTTACGGGTTGTGTCGATTCTGTTCACTAAAGTAAAGTGGGTAAATTGAGAGGAATTATTCGATTCCTGAGCTAAAAATTGGTACAAATCCTCAAACTGTTTTACAGCATCCGTTTTCGTGTAATGAATATAAATTTTCAAGTCTCTTTCCCATTCCAAAAGTACCAGATTACTGTCTGTAATACTTATGATTTCCTGACTATAGTCACTCATTGTCATCTTCTCTTGCTTTGAGATTGAATGATTATTCTTAAAATGCAGTATGTTTTTTGAAAGATCAATTTTCCATTTGCCGGCAATGGCAATGGCATGCAGACTATCAGAAGGTGTCTGTATTTTGCATATTTGGTATATGTTATCTGAATAAAATGAAATAATTTCCGGGTCAGAATTAGGCGTGAATCTTTTGTTTACGCTACGCCCTGCCTCCTTCCAGGAACCATGTAACTTGTTGTTTATTTCCGATTGTCCGTAAAGTACGTTTACAGTCGAAAACAAAAGAATGATCGCCAGAATTGTCATTAGCTTCATATTTAATCCCAAATTTTGAACATTTTATTTTGCAGGAAACGACCGAAATACATCACTCGTCACGATTTATTCATTGCCACCATAATTTTGTAGATTTCGAGTGAATTATTTTTTTGAATTGGAGAATATTAATTTATCCTCAGGATTACGTCTGCAATCCCAGATCATCACAATTAGTAAGGTTTTGTCAATAATTTCATAAATTATTTGATAATCACCTGTTACTATTGCCCTGACTGAACTTATGTCTGTTTGCAGCCCAAGAAACGGATTTTTGGTTGCATTTTTGATGCTTTTATTGATCTTTGAGTAAAGTTTTCGACTATAGTTGGCATTGCCATTTCGGAGGAAATAGAATTCCAAAATGTCTAACAAATCTAATCTGGCTTCAACCGACCACGCTACTTTGTACTTAACCATTGATCAATTTCATTCGTAAGAGAATCATTTGAAATTGTCTGATTCTTCTTTATTTGCTCTCTTCCCTTTTCAATTCTTTCCTTCTGAAAATCAGAGAGTTTGTAAGTTCCTTCAGAAACTTTTGATTCAATAATGGTTTTTATGGCATTCAGAAATGATGCATCATCGATATGGGATAAGTATTCTGTTATAACATGCCTTAACTCGATTGTACTCATATCCTGTTCTTTTTACAAAGATAATAAACTTTTTACTTGACTGCAATTATTGGTGTTCGGGTGGAAAATCTGTGTTAAGGTGTTCGGGTGTTCAAGTTATTGATAGTCTGTACATTATCAACTATAAACTATCATTTGAATTGCCCCGGACTTCAGGCCGGGGGCTAAAGGGGGCAGATATATTGGGGCTTTAGCCCAAAACCCTCCCCTAAATATCCACAAGACCCCAAGACAAAAATATATTGGGCTAAAGCCCGGAGTCTTGTGTGGTGGCTTTCCCCCCGGCCTGAAGTCCGGGGTAATTCAATGGGCTAAAGCCCTTATTTGGTGCGGGATTCCTTCACCCCTGGCCTGAAGTCCTGGCTAATTCATTCTGCCAGGAAATAAACAGTTGGTACATTGGTATGCTGGTAGATTTGCACATTTGGCAGCGCATCGGGAAAATCTGTGTTAAGGTGTTAAAGTGTTAAGGTGTTAAAGTGTTAAGGTGTTAAGGTAATCTGACGTATCAACTAAAAACTAAAAACTAAAAACTAAAAACTAAAAACTAAAAACTATAAACTATCAACTATCAACTATCAACTATCAACTTCTCGTCACGCGTCACGCGTCACCCGTCACTTTTCGCAGGCCAGACAAATGAGGCCGCTATGCTGCCTGCAAGAATGAGTCCAATAATTCCAAGCGATAGAAAAGGATTGAGTTTGTAGAATTCGGAGATCAGCATTTTAATCCCGACAAATACCAATATTAAGGCGAGTCCGTAATGCAGGTAGGTAAAATACTTTAACGACCCGGCCAGCGCAAAATACAGGGAACGAAGCCCCAGAATTGCAAACACATTGGAGGTGTAAACGATGAATGGATCTTTCGTAATGGCCAGAATAGCCGGTATCGAATCAACGGCAAAGATAAGATCGGTTACTTCAATCAGAATCAATACCAGCAGCAGGGGCGTTGCATGCCATTTCGAATTCAGCTTAACTAAAAAATTTGATTTGTGGTAATCGGAGGTTACCGGAATAAATTTTCGGAGATATTTCACTAAAAAATTGTTCTCGATATCAACCTTTGTTCCTTTGTCTTTTGCGATTTTTATTCCGGTATAGATTAAGAAAATGCCAAATACATAAATGATCCAATGAAACTTTGTGATTAAGGCCACTCCTGCAAAAATGAAGATGATACGCATAATCAGAGCCCCGAGAACACCCCAGAAAAGAACTTTATGCTGGTACATTGTCGGAACCTGAAAAGAGGTGAAAATCAGCACAAAAACGAATATATTGTCGACACTCAGCGATTTCTCAACAATATAACCTGTTAAAAATTCAACGGCTTTTACCTCCCCAAAATAGTACCAGACCCCACCATTGAAAATCAGGGCAAGCACAATCCATATTGCACTCCAGGTGATGGCTTCCCTGAATTTTACTTCATGTGCTTTCCGGTGGAATACGCCCAGATCCAGGGCCAGCATCAGCAATACAAAGACATTAAATCCAACCCAGAGTAATGTAGTATTTTCCATGGTTTATTTCTTTAAATGTTCACTAATTATTTGAATATCATGTTTTAACGAATCGATCTTGTCTTCAAGCTCTTTCAATAATTCCTGACTATCTGATTCAGAATGTTGTTCTCGCATCAGTGCTTTTTTTATGTCATCCTGACTCTCCTGCATGCTGTTCATGATTACGCCGATAAACAAATTCATGATAATCATTGCCCCCAGCAGAATGAAAGATACAAAATAGATGATTGAAGATAAGGCTCCCGGGTTCATGCTGTGTTCAGACGACGGGTCCGGTCTTCCATAAATCTGGATGTTCATTATGTCCGTCCATCCTTCCAGCGTAAGTACCTTGAAAAGCGTTATCATGGATGCATGGAGGGTTCCGAAATTCACCGGATCCGTTTTTGAAAACAGAAAACTGCCCAGCACAGCATAGATATAGAAAACAAGGAGTAGCAGAACAACAACATAACCCATTGAAGGAATGCTTTTCAGAAGTGCAATTACCAGAAGCTGAAGTTTGGGAAATATTGAAATAACCCTGAATACCCGAAGAATCCTGGCAAGCCGGAGTACGGTCACAAAATGCGTGTCAATTTGGGGTACAAAACAGACAGCCACAATGATAAAATCAAATACATTCCAGGGGTCTTTGAAATAATTCCATGGTCTGTTTCCATGTGCAAATAGTTTCAGGAGTATTTCGACAAGGAAAATGTAAATAATGATTCGATCGGCTAAATGGAAAGGATGGGCATATCCGGCTTGAATTCCGGGGTAGGTTTCAAGCCCGACAATAATGGCAGAGGCCAGAATTATGACCAGGATAAAATACCTGAACCCTGCTGAGTTTACAAATTGGTTTATTTTTTCCGAAAAAGTATTCATTTCTCTGTACGCCTTTGAAAAGGATTTATGATTTTCAACACAGGAATAGAGGCCAGTAAAACAAAACCCAATAGTAAATAGATGCTATAATTGATCAGTTGGGGATAGGCTTTGCCGAGGTAATATCCAAGCGGAGTCAGAAAACCGATCCAGATTACCGCCCCGAGAACATTCAGGTAGCTGAATTTGATCAGTGAAATTCCGGCATTTCCCTTTGGCATATCCGGTAAAATCACCAAGCACAGCGGCTGCAATCATGGATGAAACCAATAGGAATAAAGGGACATCGAGGTAATGAGTTCCGCATAATAATCCTGCTGTGAACATCAGATAATCACCTCCCGGAAGCACCAGCCCCAGGAAGAATCCTGTTTCCAGGTAGATTATTACCAGTAAAAGAATAATGCCACCATATTGGATCAGGTGTGCCGGATCTGTAATTAGCTGAAAAAAACCACTTAAAAGAATGCTGCTTATTGTCATAGCCGGGTTAGTTTACCCGATTAGTTTACCTGGTATAAATGTCAGGACTGAACATATAACACGAGTTGGTGCAAGTTGTTTATTCGGGAGAAAATTAAATTTCAGGTGTTCGGGTGTTCGGGTGTTCAGGTGTTCAGGTGTTCGGGTGTTCAGGTGTTCCATGTTGGTTGGTACATTGGTACATTGGTATGCTGGTCGATTTGCACATTTGGCAAAGCATCGGGAAAATCTGTGTTAAAGTGTTAAGGTGTTAAAGTGTTAAGGTGTTCATTTTGCTGAAATTGTCTTGCAAAAGTTTTTCAAGTCATCCAGAGTCAGGATTTCACCGTGGCCACCTATAATGGTTTCAATTTCCGGAATCCGGGTCTCTATCCACTGTATTGCGTTGTGCCACGTATCTTTATCCTCCATTTGCTGATCATTGATGCTGGCACGTCCGTATTTAAAGAGCAGGTCGCCTGTAAACAGAATTTTTAATTCAGGCACATAAATCAGGATGTCGCTGTTGGAGTGGCATTTCCCAAAGAATTTCAGTTCAAATTTCAAATCACCCATATCCAAAACCAGACTATCAGAAAATGTCACATTCGGGATTCGGATAAAATCCTTGCCCTGTGCATCGGCCAAAGCATAGTCGTAACGTGTCTTTTGAATAAATGCATCAAGCCAATCCTCTGAATTATCCGAACCATTTTGCAGTTTTGTTTCATATTCACCTACAACTTCGGATATATGATTTACCACCTTCGTGGTATCCCTCCATTGAAGCTGTATTTCGTCGATGCCGTTTTTATGTGCTACTACCTCTGCCCCGGCAAAGGCGCTGTTTCCCCCGTAATGATCCGGATGTGCATGGGTATTGATTACATACTTTATCGGGAGACCGGTAAATTCCTTTTCAATTATTTTCCTGTATTTCATGGTCAGTCCCGTCGAAATTCCGGCGTCGATTACCACGATTCCATTCCGGGTGTTAATGGCTGTAATGGCATCGGGCCCAAACCTGATAAGCAGGGTTCGACTGTTAATCCTGTTTATCTTAATGAGGGAATCAATCTGATTTGAAACCTGGATGCGGGAGTTAATTATCTGAAAATCAGTTTCCTGCGCAAACAG
>CAYLTH010000151.1:0-1457 GCA_964386485.1 uncultured Bacteroidales bacterium
CATTCTAAATAAAAATAAAGAATCTACCATGTCTATAACGAAAGAAGCTGTTATTGAAGCACTTAAGCATGTTGATGATCCGGATCTGCACAAAGACCTCGTTTCACTCAACATGATTGAAGATGTAAAAGTTGACGGAAAGAAGATTGAATTCACCCTTGTACTGACGACTCCGGCCTGTCCGATGAAGGGAAAAATGAAACAGGATTGCACCGATGCGATTCAACAGATGGTGGATCCGGAAGCGGAAGTAATTGTAAATATGAGCTCCAAGGTGACCACGCGTCGTGTTGACAGTGAGCAACTTAAGGGTGTAAAAAATATCATTGCCATTGCCAGTGGTAAGGGCGGAGTGGGTAAAAGCACAGTGGCTGCCAATCTGGCCATCGCACTGCAGCGGTCAGGAGCCACGGTCGGACTCATTGATGCCGACATTTATGGACCGTCGGTTCCGCTGATGTTTGATGTGGTGGATGCCAAACCATACGTAAGTGAGGAAAATGGCAAGCACCGCCTGCATCCGGTTGAGAAATATGGCATTAAGCTGCTGAGTATCGGCTTTTTTGTGGATCCGGATAAAGCATTGGTATGGCGCGGACCGATGGCCTCGAATGCCTTATTGCAGTTATTCAACGATTCGGAATGGGGTGAACTGGATTATCTGGTCGTGGATCTTCCTCCCGGAACCGGCGATATTCATCTTACCATTGCACAGCAGATCCCGGTAACCGGCATTGCGATTGTTACAACCCCTCAGGAAGTGGCACTGGCGGATGCCCGCAAGGCGATCAGCATGTTTAACACCGAGCAGATCCGGGTTCCGGTACTCGGGCTGATTGAAAACATGTCGTACTTCACTCCGGCAGAACTGCCTGATAATAAGTACTATATCTTCGGAAAAGAAGGTGGACGCCGACTGGCACAGGAAAGCAAAGTTCCGTTCCTTGGCGAGATTCCGCTGGTACAAAGTGTGTGTGAAGCCGGGGATAAGGGAAGTCCGATTGCCCGGGATGCAGACTCACCGGTTGCCAAAGCATTCATGCATCTGGCCGAAACCATTTCGCAGCAGATCGCCATCAAGAATGCCTTTGAAGAAGCCATGCAGAATATTTCCTAGTTATTTATCGTATTCAAAAATACATCAACCCGAACCTTATGTCACAGAACATTGAATTAGAAGGAAAAGTAAAAAACGTTATTGAACAGATTCGCCCTTATTTACAGGCTGATGGCGGTGATATTTCTTTTGTAAATCTCACGGATGATAATGTCGTAAATGTGGAACTCATGGGTGCCTGCGGAAGTTGTCCGTTCAGCCGTATGACCTTGAAAAACGGAGTAGAATCTGCTGTGAAGAAAGCCCTTCCGGAGATTAAATCCGTTGAAGCTATTTAATCAAGGTATTTAGCCACAATCGGCAGGCGGCGTCCCATGCCGAATGCCTTGCTGCTGATGCG
>CAYLTH010000151.1:1557-4560 GCA_964386485.1 uncultured Bacteroidales bacterium
GCTTTTTTAAATCCCAGCTTCCGGAAATAATCGCGGATTCCCATCACCAGCGCATCGTGGATGCGTTCGATGGGAGAAGGGATGACAATTTTGGGCAATATTGCCTGCTGAAGGGTAATGGTTTGAATGTCTTCTTCAAAAAAAGCCAGTCGGGCCATGGGTTTTCCGTTGGCATCGAGAGCCAGCGATCCGCCATCAAACAAGAGTTCTGTCTGGGCTCCCACCTGATTAACGTAAATCAGCGGAATCCCATAGGTCTTTGCATTGGATTCGAGGACAAGCTGCCGTTTTTCGGCCTGTTCGGAATGGAAAGGGGAGGCTGCAATATTGATGATCAGATCGGGCTGCTGTTTGGCCAGTTCTTCCATGGGATTGGAGAAATACAGCGGTTCGGTACCGAGAACCCAGAGATCTTCACAAATGGTGAGTGCGATCCTGTGGTTTTTATATTCAATTATATTGAATACACGATTGGGCTCAAAGTAGCGGTATTCATCAAACACATCATAATTGGGCAGCAGTGTTTTGTGCTGAATGGATTTGACTTCTCCGTCGGCAATAAACCAGGCTGAGTTGAATAATTCTTTTCCCCTGGGTTCCGGATTCCGTGAAGGAGCCCCGATAATGGCGGCGATGTCGTTACAAAATGGGGCAATATCGCGAACAGCCTGTTCACAGCGATCAATGAAATCATCAAATTCGAGAAAGTCGCGGGGAGGATATCCACATACAGCTAACTCTGCAAATACAACCAGATCAGCACCTTCTGCTTTGGCCTGGCCGATGGTTTCAATAATTTTCCGGGTATTTTCAGCAAAATTGCCGATGTGATAATTAAGCTGAGCCAGGCTGATCTTCATACCAAAAGTTTAAAACAGAACGCCGATATTGAGTTCGATGAAATTGGAAATGGCAGTCTCCGAGAATCCGGTTACATTGTTCGATCCTTTCAACACATTGGTAAACCCGTTGTTGAAATTCACACCAAACACCAGATCCGTATTGCCACTGAAATTGTATTGGGCACCCAGTCCTAAAATAAGGGCTTCCCGGATAAAGCGGGTCGATGATTTTATTTTGGGCTCTCCCTTTACCAAACGGTCGACCGGATCGGTCACACTGAATTCATCAATGGCTTTGGCAGAAATATTCAGTCCGGTTCCCAGCCCGATCACGCCAAAGTAACGGAAATAGCCGATTTCATTGGTTGTCATCTTTACAACGACCGGTATTTCAATATACTTGTAGCTGTATCTGCGCAACATGGTGCCGGATTCATTGATGGTTCCTGTCGTGGTATTGGTTGTAATGGCATGCGGATATTCGAGTTTCCCGCCATGCATCAATACGTTAAAACCGGATTGCAGCCGGATATTTTCACTCATTTTATATTCGGCCACAAAACCCCAGTTGAAGCCAAGTCGCAGTCCTTTAAAGTCATAACCTTCTGTATCCGGTTTTAACCAGCCGAAATTCGGGGCTATTTTGAAACCAAACTGGAAATCCGTTGTTTTAAGCTGGGCAGAAACAATCTGCGGCAGAAGCGTGCTGATTAAGATGAGCAGAATACTGATCCTTTTTTTCATGGTTTTGAATTTTATGCAAAATTAAATCAAAAATTTGAACGATTCTTGTAGTCATAGCCTGACAACAAGGCAGCCCGGGTACTAAAACAACCTGATTTCTGTTATATTGTTCAAGTACACCGATGGTACAAAGAACATACCATTATTATAAATAGTGTTAAAAAGTAATTAAGAAAGTTTCAATATGACTTCAAATGTTGTACTTTTGAATCCTAAAGTAGTGGAGAATTTGAAAATGAAGTGGGTTATTAAGTTGATTTTGATTCTTTTTCTTGCCGGATCAGGGTTTCAGGGTATGGGTCAGGTACGTAATTTTACCTTCGGGCCTAAAATCGGATTTTCGTCTACCACATTGACTACCAATATAGATACCCTTGAGAATAAGTTTATGCAGGGGATGATGGGCGGAATATTTTTCCGCTTTAGTACCTCGATATTTTACATTCAGCCGGAAGTCTTATTTATGACCAAGGGGGGGATTTATGAATCCACCACGAATCAGTTTAAAGAGGAAGTGTATCTGAAAACACTTGATGTTCCGCTGATTTTCGGTCTCCGGATTATTCCCAAAGAAAGTTTTAACATCCGATTTCATGCCGGACCTTCATTTAGTTACCTGATCGACAGGAAGATTAAGGTAAACGGACAGGAAATTGCCACAGTTCTGGCAGAGCAAAGTATCAAGGATGCCTATTTTGGATATCAGCTTGGACTGGGTTTTGATATCGTAAATTTTGCCATTGATATACGGGCAGAACAGGGGATGGGAAATATTTTCAACAGTCCTGCTTACCGTCCTGCTGATGAATGGAAACCGCTGATGGTGAATCTGAGCCTGGCATTAAAATTGCTTTAGGGCAATATCAACCTTTAAAACCGGAATATGAGAAAGTATTTTTTGCTGGTACTTAGCCTGATGATGGCTATGCCACATGTTTATTCGCAGGATAAACTGAAAACAACAGCTGTAAATGTCTTTAAAAACGGGACGTATTTCGTTGTTAAAGAGGGGAATGTCCCGCTTACCCAGGGGAAATATAAACTTGAGATCCCGAAACAGCCTTTAATGGGAACATTCTGGCTGACTACACAGAAAGATATCACTGTAAACCGCATCACCTATATTACCGATACGCTGAAGATTAATCGTGCGGCAGGGAATATGTTCGATCTGCTTCGGGCAAATAAAGGAAAGAAAGTACGGCTCAATATCCGGCTCGATGAAAAGAATTATTCGGAAGTTACCGGGGTATTGCAGGATTACTTCGTTTCATTTAACACCTTGAAAATCAAAACATCTGATGGGAAAACCGCGTATATTCCGGCCGGGGATGTCAAACAGTTTTTCGTGGAAGAAAATCCAACTGAAAATCTTCAGGCTGATTCCACCTCATATCTGGCGAATATCGAATTCAGC
>CAYLTH010000151.1:4660-6270 GCA_964386485.1 uncultured Bacteroidales bacterium
GTTGTTGTTCCGGATATGGTGAATTTTGCCAGTTCTCAATATATTGATAATCAGGCTGAAAGACGATCAGATGTGTATCATTCACTGAAACTGGTGAATGGAACAAAAACCCCGTTTACGACGGCACCCGTTTTTGTGATGAACGAAAATCTTGAACCTATTGCCCAGGATGAAATAAAATACACTCCGGTAAATTCTTCTGTATCAGTCCAATTGTCAAAATCTCCCGATATTATTGTCAAAAACTCAGAGGAGGAAAAAGAACGGCATGAGCGGGCTAAGGTGGTTAACAAGGCCAACTATACCCAGGTGATTATTGAAGGAAAAATTGAAGTTGAAAACCTTCAGGAAAAGGAAATCAGTCTGAATGTTTTTAAAAGTGTAAATGCCAAAGTGCTGGAAGCAGGTGCAAACGGAAAAATAACCATACCCGGACGGAATCAGGGTTTGAATCCCATGAGTGAAATAGAATGGGAAGTTTCGCTGAATCAGAATGAAAAGAAAACCATCACATACCGTTATGAAGTGTATATATATGCCAACTAAGCGGTTGATATACAGCGTATTTGTTTTTTTTACGCTGGGCTTAAGTATTTATTCCTGTAAACCGGATCCGGATAAAAAGGCTGGTCAGAATCAGCAGGAGGAAGGGACGGAACAGATTGTAAAAATTAAGCGGTACGAGCAGGTATTGTTTAAACTGGATCAGTCAAAGCTGGCTTCCGAACTCAACAGGATCCGCCCGGAGTATCGTTTTTTTATTGGTGCTGAGCCGAATAAAGACGCGGAAGTAGAGCAACTGAAAGGCTATCTGAATGACCCGATGATCAAGGCTTTATATGATAGTTCCAGCGTTCGCTACCCGGATTTAAGCGGGTTGGAAAAGGATTTTTCTCAGGCTTTTTCACGATACCACGAAGCCTTCCCCGCAGCCAATCTGCCTGAAGTGTTTACCTATATTTCCGGTGTGGACCCCATGGCACCGGTGCGGGTTGCCGATTCGGTGATTCTGATCGGGATTGATAACTTTTTGGGCCGGAATTCGGATTTCTACAAGAGCATTGGTATCCCGATGTATCAGTCGTATATATTTGAAAAAGAGTACATTCTCTCCAATGCCATGGTTTTAATGGCCGACCGTCATATTCCGGACCGGCGCAAACTCCGGACTTTGCTTGACTGGATGATTTATTCCGGGAAGCGGCAGCTTTTTCTGGATGAGATGCTACCGGACGAAAAAGATGATGTCAAAATCGGATATAGTCCGGAACAGCTAAAATGGTGTGTCGACAATGAACCTAAAATCTGGGCTCAATTTGTATCGCAAAAACTATTGTATATTACAGATAAACAGGAAGTTATCAAGTATGTCGGGGAATCTCCTTTTACAAAAGGATTTTCGGAGGATTCGCCTGGCAGAGTGGGTGTCTGGCTGGG
The DNA here is from genome assembly GCA_964386485.1 of uncultured Bacteroidales bacterium. Lineage (GTDB taxonomy): Bacteria > Bacteroidota > Bacteroidia > Bacteroidales > CAIXZF01 > CAIXZF01. The sequence continues at coordinate 6,098 of CAYLTH010000151.1, forward strand.
CTGGCAGATCGTGAAATCCTGGCGGGAGAAGAATTCCGGCAAAAATCTGGATGAACTGCTGAAAGAAACAGATTCGCAGAAGATTCTGCAGGAATCGGGATACAGACCGGGCAAGTAGAAGGAAAAAGGAAAAAGGAAAAAGGAAAAAGGGAAAAGGGAAAAGGGAAAAGGGA
>CAYLTH010000152.1:0-1945 GCA_964386485.1 uncultured Bacteroidales bacterium
ATTACGGTTCCGGCTTACTTCAGCGATTCACAGCGTCAGGCTACCAAAGAAGCCGGAGAAATTGCCGGACTTACCGTACGCAGGATCATCAATGAGCCGACTGCAGCAGCCTTGGCTTACGGCCTCGACAAAAAACACAAAGACATCAAAGTAGCCGTATATGACCTTGGTGGCGGAACCTTTGATATTTCTATCCTTGAATTGGGAGAAGGCGTATTCGAAGTGAAGTCAACCAATGGCGATACCCATCTGGGTGGTGATGACTTCGATCATAACATCATTGACTGGCTGGCTGATGAATTTAAAAAAGACGAAGGCATTGATCTCCGGAAAGATCCGATGGCACTGCAACGTCTGAAAGAAGCTGCCGAAAAAGCCAAGATTGAACTCAGCAGCAGTACGTCTACCGAAATCAATCTGCCGTATATTATGCCGGTCGACGGGATCCCGAAACACCTTGTGAAAACCCTGACCCGTGCAAAATTTGAGCAACTCATTGATGCCTATGTAAAAGCAACCATCGAGCCCTGCCGCAAAGCATTGGCTGATGCCGGAATTAAAGCATCGGAAGTGGATGAAGTAATTCTGGTAGGAGGTTCAACCCGTATTCCGATTATTCAGCAGACTGTAGAGGAATTCTTCGGCAAAACCCCGTCAAAAGGCGTTAATCCGGATGAAGTTGTGGCCATTGGTGCTGCTATTCAGGGAGCTGTATTGTCGGGTGATGTAAAAGATGTGTTGTTACTGGATGTTACACCGCTTTCACTGGGTATCGAAACCCTGGGAAGTGTGATGACCAAACTCATCGAATCCAATACAACGATTCCGACCAAAAAATCGGAAACCTTCTCGACCGCTGCCGATAGTCAGACCTCTGTTGAAATTCACATTTTACAGGGCGAACGGCCCATGGCAGCAGGCAATAAGAGCATCGGACGGTTCTTCCTCGATGGTATCCCGCCTGCACCCCGCGGTATTCCTCAGATTGAAGTAACATTCGATATTGATGCCAACGGTATTTTACATGTATCTGCGAAAGATAAAGCCACCGGTAAATCACAGCAGATTCGTATTGAAGCTTCTTCCGGATTATCTGATGAAGAAATCAAGAAGATGAAAGCGGAAGCCGAAATGAATGCCGAAGCCGATCGCAAAGCCAAGGAAGAAGTCGATAAAATCAATGCCGCCGATTCCATGATTTTCCAGACCGAAAAGCAATTGAAAGAATTCGGCGACAAACTTCCGGAAGACAAAAAAGGCCCTATCGAAAACGCACTGGCCAGTCTGAAAGAAGCCCACAAAAACCGCGATGTAGCTGCTATTGATGTTGCTTTGGCAACCCTGAACAGTGCCTGGCAGGTAGCCAGCGAAGAAATGTACAAAGCCACGCAGGGACAACCCGGAGCAGATGGCGCTGCACAGGATCCGGGAGCACAATCAAATCCGAAAGCCGGAAATGATGAAGTGACGGATGTGGATTTTGAAGAGGTGAAAGACAGTAAGTGACGAGTGACGAGTGACGCGTGACGGGATATTTCAATGTAGAGACGCACGGTTGTGCGTCTCTACATTTGTTTTGGGATGAACCCTGCATTTGTTTTGGGGATATATAATTGGGATTCAGGATCTGCCTTCGGGGTAAACAGAAAAAATAATATTAATATTCATTTGAACCGGATTAATCTTTAACTTTGCTTACACAGTTTTAGTTTAGGATTATTACCAACTCATTCAATATCAACAAATTAAACCTTATGAAACCTTTTACCCTGTTGAGCGTAATGCTCATGATGATTGCCATTCTGCCGGTCAGGGCACAGTGGTCGATCGATGCTGTTTCGACAGCACACCAGATTAATTTTGACCTGACTGTTCCCGGCGTAAACAACGCGGCATTTGCCACCACGGGAGCCCAACCTATGTTTGCTTCCCCGACGATTGCCGG
>CAYLTH010000152.1:2045-4777 GCA_964386485.1 uncultured Bacteroidales bacterium
TATCAAGTGCGATAGGAACAACTGCCTGGGAAACTTCCACAAAAACCCTCAATCTCACCGGTTTACTCATTTCAACCGGCAGTACTTTTTACCTTCGCTGGCATTTCAATGATGTAAGCGGCAGTGGTTCACGCGATGAATTTTTACTGGATGATATCAGTCTGACTGCCACCGGAGGAAATCCAACCGCAGCTTCTCAACTGGATATTATTGGCGTGAACAGTGGCTATGCCGTTTCAGCCGGAACGCCCTTTAATGTAGTGGTTCAGGCAAAGAATTCGCTCGGACAGATTGCCAATGTTGATGTTGACAAAGCTGTTAGCCTGAGTATCCAGAGCGGAACCGGTGTTTTGGGTGGAAACCTCAGCGGAACCATTCTTGCCGGCACCAACAGCGCAACCATCAGCGGTGTAACCTACAGTATTCCTGAAATTGAAGTTGAATTGCTTGCTTCTTCTGCTGGTTTAACCGCCGGTGACAGCGATCCGTTTGATGTACTGGAATCTGCCAGTAAACTCGTATTTACAGTTGTTCCAACCCAGGCCTCGGCCGGTGCACTTGTTGGCAATATCACTGTTGAAGCCCGTCGTGCCGACCAGAGCCTCGATCAAAACTTTGCCGGAAATATTACCCTCTTACCTTACCTCGGTTCCTTTACAATTGGTGGTACCACAACCAAAACTGCACAGGGTGGTATCTGTACCTTCTCCGATATCTTCTTCCAATATCCGGGTAACTATCAGGTATTGGCCATGTCGTTTGGCATGATTGCCGACACGACAGATCCAATTTTAATTTTCCAGGGTCCTTCCATGACAGAAGTTGTTGTTCCTCAATATATTGGTTCTAAATCAGCTTCTTCTGCCAATAACTGCCGTACTCCATTTGCGGTTTGTCTTTCCTTCCAGTACCTTTTACCCAATACTTCCTATGATGTACGCATTGGTGCCGGACAGACTTCTGAGGCCAATTCTTCATTCGGCGCAGGTAATTCATGGAACGGAACCGCTTTTGCCGGAACGAATATTGCCAATTATTTTACTACTGATGCAGCCGGAGTTGCCAACCAGGTATGGTTCTATTTACAACCTACCGGAAATGCAAGTCGTTTCGATGCCGGCATGATCCACAACCTGCGTGTGGGTATTGTTGCAAACGGAGGTGTTATGCCTACTTCTCCAACATTTGTAGGTACAAAAACGTTTACAGCCCTCGATATCCCGACCACTGCACGTACACTCGGCACAACGGATGATGGTGCCTTTGTTACCGGAACTCTGGATGCCACCTACAGTGGTGCATTCTTCTTCCTTTACAACAATGAAGCCGGTACCGGTGATCCGCTGTATTGCTATCAGGTACGTCAGACGATACCTACACAAGCCGCCAATTCAGATCTTCCGCTGCATATCGATTCTGTATGGCGTCAGCTGGCCGGTACACAAACCGGTGACTGGGCTGCAGTTGTTCCCATCGGAGCCAACAACCCTGATGGTATCCGCAGAATCGAACTTCGCGATAATCAGAATATGCTGTTAACCGCCTTCACTGATGATGACGGGGTATGGCCTGCCGGTGGAAACACCCTCACTGCTGCCCGCAGAGATGTAGTTTATATTGATACGGATCCTGTTGTAGCCACTATTACCATCAGCGGACAGATTACCTATGCCAATACGGCTTCAACAAGCATGGATTCCTGCACCGTTTATCTGAACAACGGAATGGGTATTCAGATCAGCACCTATACTGATGCCAATGGTAATTACAGCTTCACCAATGTTGCTCCGGGTACCTATACCATTACTGCTGCAACCCCAAAAGCAGCCGGTGGCGCCAATGCTGTGGATGCATTACTGGCCCTGCGTCATTTTGTCGGATTGGCAACACTCAATGGCATTTACCTGCTTGCAGGCGATGCTACCGGTGATGGATACGTGAATGCAGTCGATGCACTCAGTATCCAGAAACGATTTGTGAATCTGATTTCTTCATTTGATGCCGGAAACTGGAAATTTGAAACCAAAACTGTTACAGTAGATGTACCTGCCGTATATCCTGTTAACCTGAAAGCCTGTTGTACCGGCGATCCGAACGGTTCCTTCATTCCCTGGTAATAATCCCGGGCATTGATCGTTAAAAAAGGAGGCCTGCTTTTGCAAGGCCTCCTTTTTTCTGTTTACTTTTACCCAATAAATGTTCATGGAATGAACCTGCCTCTGCGTCTCATACTTACCCTTTTTCTTTTGTTTCCGTGGATCCATGGATACACACAGAACAAATCACCGATGCGGATTGAAATTCCGTGTGAAGACAATACCCGTCCGTTTGAGCTGATACCCATGGGTACAGAGGGACTCATTCTCTTCTACCGGACCAATACGGCAGCGGCCAAAGACCAGACCGTCTGGGAATTTTCGTCCCATACCCTGAATCTGAAACAAAACTGGATCAAGGGGCTTGAAATTTCATCCGATTTTGAATACAAATATTATGTACGAACCCAAAACGCTGTTGTGATCCTTTTCCAGAATACGGCCTCAAAAGCCAAAGGCGATCAGTTGCTTTTTGTGAAGGTAAATCTGGCGGATCAGACGGTGAAGGGATATAAGGAAGTTCTACCTGCAAAGGCAAGCCTGCGGCGCTTTCTACTGCTTGATACACTGGCAGTGGTGGGTTATAATTCGCCGGATAAACAGGCTGGTTTTTTCATAAAAGCATTGCCTGACGGG
>CAYLTH010000152.1:4877-6262 GCA_964386485.1 uncultured Bacteroidales bacterium
GGCTATCAGGAAATAAAAAACTCGACGCGAACACCGTCGCGCCGATATGTTTTTTACATCAATAAGATTGCGTACCGGTAATTATATATTTTCATAGCCAAAGGGATATTTGCATATTTTTGCAATAGAACACGTATTAATCAATTGATATTATAAAATTAACATAATTCTTATGCAATGAAAGCGAAACTTTCAATCCTGGTTTTCATCGCATGTTTGGTTTATTCTCCCAAAGCGGATGCCCAGGTTGCCGTGGAGGATTCTTTAATTCTGGTTGAGTTTTACTGGGCCACCAATGGTCCAAACTGGACTAATAATTCGGGTTGGCTATCTGGTCCAGCCTTGTCATGGTATGGAGTTCATGGTACCGGAGCTCCCGGGTATCCGGTAAATGAACTGAATTTGCCAAATAATAATATTATTGGAGCGCTCAATCCTTTATTGTTTCAGCTCAAAAACCTCATAAAACTTGTGCTTGATGGAAATTCCATTACTGGTAATTTGCCATACATAATAGGGGACAGTATCGCCTTGAAAGCACTATTCTTGAATGATAATTACCTTACCGGGGATATCCCCGGTAAATTAATCGGAACTACCCCGCAATATGTTCTTGGATTACGAAATAACAATTTTTCAGGTGCATTCTCCGACAGTGTTATGAACGCTTTCCCTATTAAGCAATTATACCTGAATGACAATCAATTTAGTGTTTTGCCCAAACGAACAAACGGTTTTCCTTTATTGAAACTGTGGGTTCAGAACAATAAACTTACCTTTGAAGATATTATTCCACACGCTCTTCAACAGCCTCTGGGAACTTTTGTTTATGCCCCACAGGATAGTGTTTTGAGCAGTATCGATACGACGGTTCTTCCGGGTACTACGCTGATATTGGATTCCTGGGTGGATACCTGCAGCGATAATATGTACCGCTGGAAGAAGAACGGGATGTACCTTACTCCCAACCAGCAAAGCAGCAGTCAATGGGTAATTGATTCTGTTCTGTTAGCCGATTCAGGATATTACACCTGTGATATCCGCAATATTCATGCTCCGGATCTTGTGCTTCACCGCAGGATGATCCATGTCAGTGTGAGCAATACGAACACCCTGCCTGAATATCATCCTGAAGAACGGGAGATCCGCATCGGGTTTAACCCAAACGAACAAATGTTGCAGGTTTCACTGGATTTCAATGCCGAAACCCCCGTGGTGAGTGGTTTGTACGATGTAAGCGGACGCAAAGCCCTCCGTTTATATGAAGGCACCACCCGCCAGCAGGATTTTCGATTTAATCTTGATTTCCTAAAGGCAGGCGTTTATCTTGTTAAAATTCAGACAGATACTAAACTTCTGACACGGAAAATCGTTTTGAGGTGAGG